>NZ_JBFOCN010000121.1:0-152676 GCF_040907815.1 Aeromonas sp. s6 | reverse complement strand
CGCAAGGCTTGGGCTAGCGACTCGACCGGTTCGCTGGTCAGCAACAACCATTTCAACGGGGTCTCACCCTTGGGCGGGTTAATCTCCTCGGCCAGCACCGCGTTGAGCGTGATATTCCCCTGTTTTAGCGTGATGCGCCCACTGCGCAGGCTCAAGCTCGCCTTGCGGGCTGGTCGATTTTTACGTTTACCGCGTTTATCCACCACGCCCTTTTGCGGAATACTGATCTGATAGCCACCCAACTCCGGTTGGTTCTTCAGATGGTCGTACAGATACAACCCAGACTCTACGTCCTTGCGTGGGTGCTTGGAGCGCACCACGAAGCGCTCGTTATGCGCCAGTTTGTCCTGCAGATAAGCATGGATATCGGCTTCGCGGTCACAGACCGCAATCACGTTGCTCATCATGCTGCCCATGCGTAACCGGCTAGTTGCGGCCGCAGCCAGCCATTTGCCACTCTCCTTTTCATCCGCATCGGCAGGGTCATCCGGGCGCATCCACCACTCCTGATGCAGTAATCCTACGGTGCGGAATGTGGTGGCCTCGAGCAAGAGCACGGAGTGAACCCACCATCCGCGGGATTTATCCTGAATAGAGCCCAGCTTCCCAAGCTCTTCGGCGACCTGGTGGCGATAACTCAAAGAGGTGGTGTCCTCAATGGCCAGCAGTTCGGGAAACTTCTGAGCCAACTTGACCGTTTGCATCGCGCCAGCCTTTCTGATCGCCTCGGCAGAAACGTTGGGATTGCGGATAAATCGGTAAGCGCCTTCCTGCATGGCTTCACTGCCCTCGGATGAGATGGTTATTGATTTTCCAGAATATTTTGCCAATTGAGCGGCGACGTTAACCAGACGGGTGGTACGGCGAGGATCACCCAGCGCCGCCGAAGAGAAAACAGATTTGGCCCAGTCAGCCGTACGATGAAGAGCAGAAGTTATCATGATCGTTACTATGTTGGGAGTCACATAGAAGATCAGATCCTGGAAAACGGGAAAGGTTCCGTTCAGGACGCTACTTGTGTATAAGAGTCAGGTTCTGGTCAATGAGTATGGGGAGCAACACTTCCCATGCTTTATAAAACCAGGAAGCACGATAGGTCGTTATTTCGTAAATGCTAATGAACGATATCTAAACCCATTTGAAGATGGGGAGTTCTTAGTGTCTTTGAGAATTATCTTGGCTATGTCGTATGATAGCATGTTGAATTCTATTTCTGATGATGGATATTCCTATCGATTTATTTCGTTAACGAGAGATTGTTCTAATCGTATGAAAAAATTGACAGTGGAGGAAAATTCGCTTTTGGCCGAAAAAGAGTTGTCACAATTAGAACGACGTTTAGCAACGTATAAGAATTTAGTAGAGCTGGCAGTACACCTTGACTAAATAAAGCCGGGAAATCCCGGCTTTATTATCAGATCACTTGGTGTGGCGCTCATGCAGGCGCTGCACCACATCCTTCAGCCCCAGCCCTTCGTTTTGCAGCAAGACGGTCAGGTGGTAGAGCAGGTCAGCGGATTCGTTGATGA
The DNA here is from genome assembly GCF_040907815.1 of Aeromonas sp. s6. NCBI lineage: Bacteria > Pseudomonadati > Pseudomonadota > Gammaproteobacteria > Aeromonadales > Aeromonadaceae > Aeromonas > Aeromonas sp. s6. Next base: position 151,147 of record NZ_JBFOCN010000121.1, on the reverse strand, counting down.
GCTCTTCTCTGTCTTTCGCCATGGCGGCCAGGGCCACTTCCACCCCCTCTTCACCCACCTTCTGGGCGATGCGCTTGGTGCCTTTGCCATAGAGGCTGGCGGTGTAGCTGGTGGCGGGATCTGCCCCTTTGCGTGATGCCAGGATCTGTTCGAGCTCGGCCAGGAAGCCGAGCGGCGGCACGGGGTGGCCGTCGAAGCAGGAGGGGTTGCCCAGATGGCAGGTGGGGCCGACCGGGTCGGCGGCAATGAGCAGGGAGTCCTGATCGCAGTCGGTGGTGATGGCGACGAGCTTGAGCACATGGCCCGAGCTCTCGCCCTTGGTCCACAGGCGCTGCTTGCTGCGGCTGAAGAAGGTGACCTGGCCGGTGGTCTGGGTCTTTTCCAGCGCCTCGCGGGTCATGAAGCCCTGCATCAGCACTTCGCCGCTGAGGGAATGCTGGACGATGGCGGGGATCATGCCCTCACACTTGGCCCAGTCCAGGCGCTCGGCCAGGGGCAATGCATTGTCTACTGCTTGATTATTCACGGATGGCGACTCCTTCGTTTTTCAGCCAGCGTTTCAATTCGGGAATGGGAATGAGGCCCTTGTGGAACACGGAGGCGGCCAGCGCCCCGTCCACGTCGGCCAGGGTAAAAGCATCGCGAAAGTGCTCCATGGCCCCGGCGCCGCCGGAGGCGATGAGGGGCACCTTACACACGGCGCGCACCAGCTTGAGCTGCTCAAGGTCGTAGCCCTGGCGCATGCCGTCCTGGTTCATCACGTTCAGCACGATTTCGCCGGCGCCGCGTTGTTGCACCTCCTTGACCCACTCCAGGGTGGTCCAGCTGGTGGTGCGGGTGCGGCTCTCGTCGCCGGTAAACTGTTTGACCTGATATTGACCGAGGGCGGAATCGAAGTAGGAGTCGATACCCACCACAACGCATTGCACGCCGAAGCGCTCGGCGAGCCGGGTGATCAGGGTGGGATCGGCCAGGGCGGGGGAGTTGATGGAGACCTTGTCGGCACCGAATTCCAGGATCTGGCGGGCATCCTCCACGCTTTTGATGCCGCCGGCGACGCAGAAGGGGATGTCGATGACTTCCGCCACCCGGCTTACCCAGCTCTTGTCCACTACCCGTTCGTCGCTCGAGGCGGTGATGTCATAGAAGACCAGCTCATCGGCGCCCTCGGCGGCGTAGCGGCGGGCGAGGTCGACAATGCCGCCCATCACCTCGTGGTTGCGAAACTGCACGCCCTTGACCACCACGCCATCTTTGACGTCGAGACAGGGGATAATACGCTTTGACAACATGCTCATTGCTCCATGTAAAGCACGGTTAAAGAAACGTCGTTCTGCCGCCGGCGTTGGCCCGGGCGGCGGACGGGAACAGGATTGGCATGCCTTGAACGGGGGCCCCTGACGGGGGAAACGACAGGCCCGGCAGGCCGTCTCGTCACCTCTGGGCACCCCACTATATGCATGACTTTATTCAGTGATTCAACCCTTTGTCGCCCTTCACCTGCCCCGGATGGCAGGCTGGCGCCTCGGGGAGGGGAGCCCGATCGTCCGGGTGGGTCTCGTCCGTTGCCATATGCTGGCGCAGGGTGAGCAGGGCGGCATCAAAATCAAACGCCTTCAGTTGCCTGGTCAGGGTGTCGCTCCGAGACCCCAGCATGAGGCGAAGGGGACCGGCATACTGCTCGTAGAGGGGGATCACGGCAGTGTCGCTTTGCACCAGCAGGGCTTCCATCTGGGCCAGCAGTTGCTGGCGCCACTGATCCCCCAGGGGCACCAGATCGGTGGTCGGTGCGGCGAGATCGTCCCCGAGCAGAGCGCAAAGGGCGGCGATCTCTTCATCGATGGATGACATGAGTCCGGTGGGCTCAGTGTTGCCGCCCGCGATGGCCTGCTCCAGGGCGAGGCAGTGGCGCGACAGCTCACGCGCCCCCAGGGTGCTCGCCACGCCGCGCAGGCTGTGGGCCATGCGGGTTGCATCGCTGTGCTCCCCGGCCTGCAAGTGGTGGTGCAGCCGCGCCATGTCCTGGCCATGCTCATGGATGAAGTAGCGAAGCAGGGCCAGGTATTTCTCCTGATTGCCGTTGAGGGTCGCCAGCCCCTGGTCGAGATCCAGGCCCGGGTGTGCCTGCAGGCGGGCAAGGGAGTCTGTCACGGGATGACGAGTGCTGTCGTCAGGGGCAAGCTCGGGGACCTTGCCCTGGGGCAACCAGCGCTGCAGGGCGTCAAAGAGCTTGGCGGGGGTGACGGGCTTGGCAATGAAATCGTTCATGCCGGCCGATGCGCTCGCCTTTCTGTCCTCCTCGAAGGCGCTGGCGGTGAGCGCCAGAATGGGCAGCCTGTCCATGCCGGGCAGGGCCCGGATGGCGCGGGTGGCGCTGTAGCCATCCATCACCGGCATCTGTATGTCCATCAGGATGAGGTCGAAGGGGTGCTGGCTGACGCGGGTCAGGGCCTCCTGGCCGTTGACGGCCGTCTCGATGACGAGGCCGCTGTGGCACAGGAGCTCGAGCACCACTTCCCGGTTGATGGCGTTGTCTTCCACCAGCAGGACTCGGGCGTGGCGAGGGAAGCTGAAGGACTGTTGGTTCCCCTGCTCGGACGGGGTCCGGGAAGGGGCGTCCTCCTTTGCCTTGAACAGCCTGGCGGTAAACCAGAAGCAGCTTCCCTGGCCAGGCTCGCTAGTGACTCCGACCTCCCCCCCCATCAGGGCGGCGATCCGGCTGGTGATTGCAAGGCCAAGGCCAGTGCCGCCATATCTGCGAGTGGTGGAGACATCCGCCTGTTCGAACGCCTGGAACAGCTTCTCGCGCTGTGCAGGGGTGATGCCGATGCCGGTGTCTTCCACCTCGAAGCGCAGCAGGTAGCCGGTGGTGAGGGGGCGGGCCAGCTTGACGCGCAGGGTGACGGTTCCTTGCTCGGTGAACTTGATGGCGTTGGCCGCATAGTTGAGCAGGGCCTGGCGCAGGCGGGTGATGTCGCCGTGCACCCAGGCGGGGGTATCGCCGATGTCCGTCACTATGGTGAGCCCCTTGGCCCTGGCCTGGTCGCTCATCAGGGTGCGGACGTTGTCCAGCATGGCGGTGAGGGAGAAATCGGTCAGATCCAGCGTCATCTTGCCCGCATCTATCTTGGAGAGATCCAGGATGTCGTTGAGGATGCTGAGCAGGTGCTGGGCGGCAGTGTCTATCTTGGTCAGCCGTTCGAGGTCGGTGGGATCCCGGGTGTCGCGCTTGAGCAGATAGGTGAGCCCCAGGATGGCGTTCATGGGGGTGCGGATCTCGTGGCTCATATTGGCAAGGAAGGCGCTCTTGGCGTGGTTGGCGCTTTCGGCCCGCTGGTGGGCCTGGGCCAGCTGCCGGGTGCGCTCGTTGACCATCTCCTCCAGGTGGTAGCGATACTGGTCCAGCTCCTCGCCGAGCTGCTTCTTCTCGGTGATGTCGGCCTGGACCGTGACGTAGTGGGTGATTTCGCCGCTCTCCTGGCGGATCGGCGACACCGTGGCCAGCACCTGGTAGTGGGAGCCATCCTTGCGCTGGTTGATGAATTCGCCATGCCAGCGCTGGCCGTGGTTGATGGCATCCCACAGGGCGACATAGCTGGCATCCGGGGTGAGGCCAGAGCGCAGCAGGGACGGGGTCCGGCCTATCACCTCGTGCTGCTGGTAACCGCTGGCGGCGAGGAAGGCGGGGTTGACGTATTCGATGCGCGCCCGGGTGTCGGTGATGAAGACGCCGTCAGGGCTCTGTTCGAGGGCCAGGGACAACTGGCGCAACTGCTGCTCGGCCAGCTTGCTCTGGGTGATGTCCAGATGGATGCCAAGGAGGCGCACGGGCCGCTGCTGGGCGTCCCGGTAGACACTCCCTTTGCTCACCAGCCAGCGGATGCCGCCATCTGGCAGCAGGATCCTGAACTCCAGCTCGACGGGGGCGCCGCTGACCGCCCGCTCCGCCAGCAACTGCTCGATGCGGGGCCTGTCATCCGGATGCAGGCAGGCTTGCCAGGCGGCCAGCTCGCCGAGCGCCTCGGCACTGCGGCCATAGAGGCGGGCGCATTCCGGCGAGAAGAAGAGGCGGTTGCTGACCATGTCCCATTCCCAGATGCCGACATGGGCTCCTTCCTGGGCCATCAGCAGGCGCTGTTCGCTCTCGCGCAGGGCGCTGCTGACGGTTTCGGCGCGCACCCGTGCACTGATGGCGTCGTCCATCAGGTTCAGGGCTGCGAGGCGAGCACGACGCTGGGTATCGAGCGCCATCTGCTGATTGTGTTGCAGGCGCTGCTCCGCGAGCTTGCGCTCCGTGATGTCCTGCACAGTGCCGTAGAGCTCGAGTATGGTGCCATCCCTGTCCCTGAGCGCCGCCCCGCGGGCAATGACCCAGGCGGTCTCCCCCTGCTCCGTGATCACTTCGGCATCGCACTCGTAGGGCTGCCCGTCCATCCTGCAGCGCTCGACGGCCTGGGCCACCGTGTGCCACCCCTCCTGGGTGAAGTATTTTCTGACCTCGGGATAGACGGCGGGGGGGAGGGCCGGATCCCGGCCATAGATGCGATAGATCTCCGGTGACCAGAAGTGGCTGTCATCGGCCACGCGCCAGCGCCAGTTCCCTATCTTGGCGAGACGCTGGGACTCGCGCAGTATGGCTTCATTGCGGCGCAGCGCCTCCTCGGTCTCCTTGTTCTGCCGGTTGTCCTCGATGATGGAGATGAAGTAGTCGGGATTGCCTTCGGCGTCGCGCACCAGGGCCACCGTCAGAGTGGTCCAGATGATCTCGCCCCCCTTGTGCAGGTAGCGCTTCTCCAGGGTGTAGTGGGGGATAGTTCCCGCCAGCATCCGGGCCACATGGGCCTCATCGAGGTAGAGATCGTCCGGGTGGGTCAACTGCTGGAACGTCATCCCGGTGAGCTCGTCGGCCCGGTAGCCCAGGATGTGGCACAGCCGCTGATTGACACGCAGCCAGTGTCCATCGGGGGAGACCAGGGCGATGCCGACCGCTGCCTGTTCGAAGGTGACCTGGAAGCGGTTCTCGCTCTGCTGCAACTGGTTCTGGGTGTTCATCAGCTCCTGCCAGCGCAGGACCTCTCTGGCCCGGGCGCGATGAAAGGCGGCACTGAGCACGCTGATGAGCAGACCGTTGGCGATGAGCAGGCACCATTGCACCAGATCCTGGCCAGCCTCGACACTCAGTGAATAGATGGGGGGGAGGATGAAATAGCTGGTGACCAGGGCGGTGATCAGGGTGCAGAGCAGACCAGGCAACAAGCCCCCCAACAGGGCGCAGACGATGATGGGCAGCATGAAGAGAACCAGCAGCGGTCGCTCACCAAAGGCGATGGGCAGCTGGACACGGATTTGCAACATCAGAACGGGCAGCAGCACGGCCAGCAGGGAGATCCCCCAGCGCTGGGTAGAGGGGCGCACATGCCACAGGGGTGACCAGCTCATCATGGGAGATCCTCCGGTGGCATGGGGGCCTGGGGATAGGGGGGCGGCACTCCGAGCTGACGGGAGAGCCCGTTGATCTGGTGCTTGAGGGCCAGCATGGCGAGCTCCCTGTCCACCATCACCTTGTTGAACCGCTCCAGCTCATGGTTCTGCTGGCGCAGCTCGCTGGCCTGGCGGGTCAGGGCCTGTTCAACCTGCTCCCGTTCGGTGACATCGAGCAGAATGCCGATGATGGCGGGCTGGCCGAGGTAGTCGACGCGCCGCCCGTACAGCTCGACCTCCAGGGATTCCCCGTGCTGATGCAGGGCACTGAAGCGGGTGTGGATATCGCGCGCGTCCTGCTCGCACGCGTGCACCAGCTCGGCGACCCTGGTGCTGTCCTTGGGAGCGGCAAGGGCGTGTAACTGGCCAACGGCGATCAGCGCCCCCGGGGTGTCATAGCCAAACAGTCGGGCAAAACAGGGGTTGATGTAGCAGAGCCGACCCTGCTGGATGATGTAGATCCCGGCAAGGGATTGCTCCACCAGGGCACGGAACAGCCCCTCGCGCTCTCGCAAGTCGGCCTCGGCCCGTTTGAAGTCCGTGATGTCCCGAGAGATGCCGAAGATCCCGATCACCTGCCCCTCGCTGTCTTGCAAGGGGCCTTTGGTTGCGAGAAACACATGCTCGCCATCGGGCAGGGTCAGGTACTCCTCCTCGGTCTGCACCCGGTTGCGCTCTATGACCTGGCGCCCGGATGCCATCAGCATCTGCGCCTGCTGCGGCGGGAAGAGCGTCAGATCATCCTGGCCCAGCACCTCGTCAACCGGCTTGCCGACAAACTGGCTGGCGGCCCGGTTGAAGAGGATGTATCTGCCCTCCTTGTTCTTGGCGAAGATGGCGTCTTCCGAGCTGTCGGCGATGGCGGAGAGCAGTTGCAACGCCTCCAGCCGCTGGGACTGGGAGTGCTGAAGCTGCTCGGCCATCTGCAGCCGGGTGTGCTGGCGCAGCAGGATGATGCCGGCGTTGGTGACAAAGAGCACCAGCAGGCCGATGAGACCGATCCAGACGCTCTCCTTGAAGGTGGCCTGGTAGAGTTCCGCCTTGTCGATCTTGGCCAGCAGGTACCAGTCCGTGTTCATGACCGGATAGACAACCCCGAAGACCTCGCTGCCCCGGTAATCCTGGCCATAAAGCACCTGGGGCGTGCCGCGTTCGGCGAGCCGCAAATACTGGGCTGCCAGCAGGGTGGGGTGGGTGACGGGATAGTGCAGGGTGAGAGCCGGTTCCGGGCGATAGCGCAGGCTACTCAGATAGTGGACCTGATCCCCCTGCTGGCGAAACAGAATGGCTTCTCCGCTGCTGTCTGGGATGGGCCAGGTACGAAGGATGCGATCGGCCCAGTCAGTACCGATGATGTGCAGCGCGAGGACGGTGGTCCCGTGGCCTGACGGGCCGAGGGGAGCCAGAAAATCCAGTCTGGCGTATCCCTTTCCATCGACATAGGGGGCCACTCTGAGCACCTTGCCTGCCTCAACCCGGGAAAGGGCGGCCTGCAGGGGACTATTCACGGGGCCAGCCCCCGGGGTCTGCCACAGGATATGGCCGGCAGGATCAAGCAGGGTCGCCCCCTGGAATCCACGCAGCGAGAGGACGTCCTGCAGTTGTGTCAGCCACTGTGTCTTTGCCGTCAGCCCATCAGGAGGCAGGGCACCATAACGCGGGCTCTCGATGATCTGGCGGACATCCTGATCGCGGTTGTCGAGCCATTCGGTGATGCGCCGGCTTTTGAGATCGGCGATGGCTTCGAGACGGGCCACTTCCGTGTCCCGGGTCAGTTCGATGTTGCGGGCGATGGCCATGGCGGTCAGGGCCAGGATGAGCCCGTTGAGCAGCAGGAAGGGGATCCACTGACGCCGGGAGAGGGCGGGCGTCACCGCTGGCTGGCTGATGCGACGACGCAGCATGGCATAAAGCATGAGGGCCGTGATGAGGATGAAGAGCCAGCCCTTGATGGTGCTTGCCATGGCGAACTGGGCAGGGGTGCTGAACAGCCACTCCACCGCCTTGTCGGAGAGCAGGATCCACAGGCTTGCCACGGCGGCATAGGTGAGCACGACGTTGAGCACATGTGCCCGGGTCAGAGGAGCCTCAGCCATCCACGGCCTCGCTGCCATCCTGGTAGCGTTCGGCAATGGTGACGAACGCGTCGAAATGGCGATCGAAGGCGGTCACGACATCGGGATCGAAATGGTGGCCGCTGCCGGAGAGGATGAGGGCGCGAGCCTCGTCGTAGCTCATGGCCGGCTTGTAGACCCTGGCGCAGATGAGGGCGTCAAACACGTCTGCCAGCGCCATCAGGCGAGCCGAGAGGGGGATGGCGTCCCCTTGCAAGCCGTCCGGGTAGCCGCTGCCATCCCACTTCTCGTGGTGCCAGTGGGCGATCTCCTTGGCCAGGGTGAGGAAGGCCAGGGGCTGCTCCATGTCCTGTTCGGCCTCCTCGATGGCATCGCTGCCGAGCTTGGCGTGGGTGCGCATGATCTGCCACTCCTCCGGGGTCAGCTTGCCCGGTTTGAGCAGGATGTGGTCGGGAATGCCCACCTTGCCGATATCATGAAGCGGTGCGGATCGGCTCAGCAGGTCGATGTAACCCGGGGTCAGGGTATCGGCGAAACGGGGGTGATCAGCCAGGGCGCTCGCCAGCAGACGCACATAGCCCTGGGTGCGCAGGATATGGTTGCCGGTTTCGGGGTCGCGGATCTCCGCCAGATGGGCGAGGGCGCGGATGGAGACCTGCTGGATCAGGTCGTTTTCCGCCATTCGCCGCGCGACCTCGGCTTCCAGCGCCGCATTCTGGTTTTGCAGGCCGTCACGGGCCTGCTTGGCCTCCAGCTGGGTGCGCACCCGGGCCTGAACGACCACCGGCTTGATGGGCTTGGTGATGTAGTCGGCGGCGCCGAGGGAGAGGCCGAACTCCTCGCTTTGGGGGTCGGCGAGGGCGGTGAGCAGAACGACGGGAATACGGCTGCTGATCGGGGACTGACGTAATTGCCTGAGCACTTCATAACCATCCATGCCGGGCATCATCACATCCAGCAGGATGAGGTCAGGCTTTGGATCCGCGCTGACGATGCGCAGGCATTTTTCCCCGCTCTGTGCAGCCAGCACGCGGTAATGAGGCGAAAGCAATTCGGTCAGTACCATCAGATTTTCGGGGGAGTCGTCGACGATCAGGATGGTGGCGTTGTGAGGTGTCAACATATGTCTTCCATGACGCTATCCCTGTGAGGTCGAGTATAGAGCCAATTGCTGCCAAATCATAAGATTCGCCCCCATCGGGGAGAAAGAGGCCTGCCCGGATGGGCAGGCTGTCTGATGCCAGAAAGGGGCGCGTCACGCAGCGCGGCCGTCACCCCAGCAGCGAATGGCTTCTGCCACGTCAAACTTGCCCTCCAGCAGGGCACGGCCGAGGATGATCCCCTTGACGCCAGTTCCCTTGAGCGCCTCGATATCCGCCAGACCGCCGATACCGCCGGACGCCTGGAAGCCGACGTTCGGGTAGCGGGCACAGAGATCCCGGTAGAGTTCGACGTTGGTGCCCGCCAGGGTACCGTCCCGGCTGATGTCGGTGCAGAGCACGTGTTTAAGTCCGGCGGGGAGGAAGCGCTCGATCAGCGCCTCGATGGAGATGCCGCTGTTCTCCTGCCAGCCAGCCACTGCGATGTGGCGGTTGCCCTGTTCATCGATGTTGACATCCAGGGCCAGCACGATGCGCTCGGGGCCATATTTCTCCATCCAGCTGGCCACCAGATCCGGGGATTTGACGGCGGTGGAACCGATCACCACCCGGCTGGCGCCGGCCGCCAGCAAGTCGGCCACATCCTGTTCGCTGCGCACGCCGCCGCCGACCTGCACCGGTGCCTCGGTGGCGGACAGCAGCTGGGCGATGAGGGCCAACTGGCGGGCCTTGGCATCCTTGGCGCCGTCCAGATCCACCAGGTGCAGCTGCGCCGCCCCCTGGCTGACATAGTCATCGAAGCGGGCCTGCGGGTTGTCGCTGTAGGCGGTTTTCTGGCCGTAGTCGCCCTGATAGAGGCGCACGACCTGACCGTTGATAAGGTCGATTGCGGGAATAATCATGCCTGTCATAGCTCCAGAAAGTTTTGCAGTAGGCGGGCACCGGCCGGGCCGGATCGCTCCGGGTGGAATTGGGCGCCAAAGAAGTTGTCCCGCCCGACGATGGCGGTAAAGGGCAGGCCGTAGCCGCAGGTCGCCAGGGTCGCGTCGGTCACCTCCAGCGCATAGGAGTGGACAAAGTAGAAGTAGCTGCCGCTGGGAATGCCTTTGAGTAGCGGGTGGGTCTCGTCGTGTTCAATCTGGTTCCAGCCCATGTGGGGCAGGCGCAGGTTGCCCACCTCCATCAGGCGGATCCTGCCAGGCACGATGCCGAGGCAGTCGATGAGCGCTCCTTCGCTGCCATCGGCGCTCATGTTCTCTTCCGAGGCCTGTGCCAGCATCTGCATGCCGAGGCAAAAACCGAGCAGCGGCTGCTTGGCGGCGCGAATGAGGGGCACCAGTTCCCGCTCATTGAGGTTCTTCATGGCGGCGATGGCGGTGCCGACGCCGGGCAGGATCAGTTTGTCCGCCTGCTCGATGTCGGTGGCCTTGCAGCTCACCCTGGGCTGCACGCCGAGGCGCTCGAACGCCATGCGCACCGAGGCGAGGTTGGCGCAGCCGGTGTCGATGATGACCAGGTTCTGTTTCCCCATCACAGCACCCCCTTGCTGGAGGGAAGCTCGCTCCCTTCCACGCGAATGGCCTGGCGCAGGGCGCGGCCAAAGCCTTTGAACAGCGCCTCCACCTGATGGTGGGTGTTGCCGCTGCCCACCTTCATCTGCAAGGTGATGGCCATGGCGTCAGAGAGGGAGCGGAAGAAGTGGGGCACCATCTCGGTGGCCATCTCTCCCACGCTGTCGCGACCAAAGCCGCTCGGGCAGTCGAACACGAAGTAGGGACGGCCGCTCAGATCCAGCGCAGTGGCCACGTCCAGCTCGGTCAGCGAGGTGCTGTCAGCCTCCTGGCGGGGACGCCCGTCGATCACCGCCTGCACCTCGTCCATCGCCAGCACGAAGCCGAAGCGGCCGATGCCGCGCTTGTTGCCAAGGGCCTGGCGCAGGGCTTGACCCAGTGCCAATCCCACATCTTCCACCGTGTGGTGATCGTCGATGTGCAGATCGCCGCACACTTTGAGCTTGAGGCGAAAGCCCGCGTGGGTCGCTATCTGATCCAGCATGTGATCGAAGAAGCCGATGCCGGTGGCGATCTGGTTGCCACCGCTCTTGTCGAGATCCACCGCCACCTGGATGCGGGTCTCCTTGGTGTAGCGCTCCACCTCGGCCACGCGCCCCTTGGAGAGCAGCTGATCACGAATGGCATTCCAGCCGTGATCTTGCGGGTGGTAGCGTATGCCGCGGATGCCCATGTTCTCGGCAAGCTGGATGTCGGTCTGTCTGTCGCCAATCACGAAGGAGTTGGCAAAGTCGATGCGGCCCGAGGCGAGATACTCCTTCACCAGCCCAAGGTGAGGCTTGCGGCAGCTGCAACCGTCGGTGGGGAAGTGGGGACAGATCAGCACTTGCTCCCAAGTGACGCCCTGGGATTCGAAGAGGTGCATCATCAGGTCGTGGGGCGGCTGGAAGTGTTCAAGGGGCAGGCTGGCGGTGCCGAGCCCATCCTGGTTGGTCACCATCACCAGCACGTAGCCGGCGGCCTGGAGCTCACGCAGCACAGGTATCACCATGGGCTCGAAGCGCAGCTTCGCAAGGCTGTCCACCTGCTTGTCGGTGACCGGCTCCTCGATCAGGGTGCCGTCACGGTCGATAAACAAAAACGGGGTTTTCATCGCTACATCCTTGCTTGTCTTACAGAGAGGGTGGGGGCAGGTCACGCAGCACGGCGAGCACGGCGTCCATTTCGCCCTGATAGCCGATGGTGATGCGGATGCTGTTGTCAAGGCCAGGCTTGCTGGAGAAATCACGCAAGATGATGCCGGCGGCCTTCATGGCGGCGAACACGGCGGCGCCATCTTTGAAGCGCACCAGCACGAAGTTGCCTTTGTCCTCGAACACTTCCTTGACGCAGGACAGACGAAGCAGCTCCGCCTTGATGAGCGCCTTCTGCTTGTTGAGCTCCTGCACCCGCTCCTGCATCAATTCCAGCCCCATGGGAGAGAGCGCCTGGGCGGCAATCTGGGCGATGGGGTCGGGAATGGGGTAGGGCGCGATCACCTTGGCCAGCATGGCAATCACCTCTGGATCCCCCAAAGTAAAGCCGCAGCGGATCCCTGCCAGGGCGAAGGCCTTGGAGAGGGTGCGGGTCACCACCAGGTTCGGGTATTGGGCGAGCAGGTCCACCACGGAGGCCTCCGGGCAGAACTCGATGTAGGCCTCGTCCACGACGATGATGGCGCGGTCCCGGGCCTTCTCCAGCAGGGCGACGAGTCCCTTGCGGCCCACCAGATCCCCGGTGGGATTGTTGGGGGAGCAGAGGAACACCAGCTTCACGTCAGAGAGGCGATCGGCGATGGCGGGCCAGTCCGGCTGACGGCTGGCGGTCAATGGCTGCTCGACAATCCCCACGCCACAGGTCTCGGCGCTGATGGCGTACATGCCGTAGGTGGGGGGGCAGATGAGGATCTGATCTTCCCCTGCCTCGCAGAAGGTGCGGATCAGCAGCTCGATGGCCTCGTCGGCACCGCGGCTTACCAGCACCTGATCCGGATTGACCCCGGCGTAGGCGGCATAGCCGTTTACCACCTCGGCCGGCTGGCACTCGGGATAGCGGTTGAGGCGACTCCCCTCGACGGTGAAGGGGTAGGCTAGCGGTGCCTCGTTGGCATTGAGCCAGACGTGGCCCTGGCCGCCGATGCGGCGCGCGGACTGGTAGGGAGTGAGAGCCCGCACAACGCGACGGGCCAGATTGACGATGCTCATGACAAATCCTTCTGCTGTGCTGTTTGTTGGGGCTCGGCGGCCAGGGCGTTCAACCTGAGGGTGACGGCATGCTTGTGGGCATCGAGCCCCTCGGCCTGGGCGATGCGCTGGACGATGGGGCCAAGGCCGCGAATGCCGTCTGCAGTGAGCTCTTGAACCGTGTAGCGGCGCTGATAGTCGGCAAGCCCCAAGCTCGAGCAGGTGCGGGCATAGCCGTAGGTGGGCAGGGTGTGGTTGGTGCCGCTGGCGTAATCACCGACCGACTCCGGTGTCCATGCCCCGAGGAAGATGGAGCCCGCGTTCTCGAGCTTGTCCAGCAGATCCCGGGGGGCCCGGGTCTGCACGATGAGGTGTTCCGGTGCATAGGCGTTGGAGATGGCGCAGGCCTCCTCCAGGTTGTCGCAGAGGATCACCAGGCTTGCCTTCAGGGCTTGCTCGGCGATGTCGCGGCGGCTGAGGTCGGCGAGTTGCGCCTGGATCTCGCTGCCGATGGCATCGGCCAGGGAAGCGGAGGTGGTGACCAGCACCACCTGGCTGTCGGGGCCGTGCTCGGCCTGGGAGAGCAGATCCGATGCCACGAAGGCCGGGTTGGCGCTCTCGTCTGCGATCACCAGCACCTCGGAGGGGCCGGCTGGCATGTCGATGGCGGCGCCCCGCCAGTCACGGGAAACCTGGCCCTTGGCTTCGGTCACATAGGCGTTGCCCGGGCCGAAGATCTTGTCCACCTTGGGGATGGTTTGCGTGCCATAGGCCATGGCCGCGATGGCCTGGGCGCCGCCGATGGCGAACACCTGACGGACGCCACAGGCGCGGGCGGCAAACAGGATCTCGTCGCTCGCCGGAGACGGGGTACAGAGCACCACCTCACGGCAACCGGCCAGGCTTGCCGGAATGGCCAGCATCATCACGGTGGAGGGGAGCGGCGCGCTGCCTCCCGGGACATAGAGGCCGACCCGGCTGATGGGTTGGGTGCGCAGCTCGCACAGTACCCCGGGCTGGGTTTCGACTCGGACGACGGGCTGTACCTGGGCGGCGTGGAAGGTACGGATATTGGCGATGGCGGCCTCGATGGCACCCTTGATGTCATCACCGAGTCGAGCGCAGGCGGCATCCACTTCCGCGTCGCTCACCCGAAGCTGTTCGCGGGGCGCGCGTTCGAAACGCTGGCTCAGCTCGCGCAGGGCCTCATCGCCCCGGCTACGTACCGCGGCAATGATGTCTCGCACCACGGTACCGATGTCGGCTTCGTCGCCAAGGGCGGGCCGGGTCAGGACCTCGGCTTGCCGGGCGGGGGAGAGGGTCTTCCAGATCAGGGTCTGCATGATGTGTCTTCCTTATTCCATCATCTCGGCTTATTCCATCATCTTTTCAATGGGCAGCACCAGGATGGAGCTGGCACCCAGGGCCTTGAGCTGTTCCATGGTCTCCCAGAACAGGGTTTCGCTGGAGACGACGTGCAGGGCCACCTGGTTGGTGTCACCGGCGAGCTGCATGATGGTGGGACGCTCCGCCCCCGGCAGCAGATCGGTGATGGCATCGAGCTTGTCTTTGGGGGCGTGCAGCATGATGTATTTGCTTTCGCGCGCCTGCTGCATCCCCTGGATGCGGGGCAGCAGCTTGTCGATGAGTTTCTGCTTGGCATCGTTCAGGGGGTTGGGAGCCTGCACCAGGACGGCCTTGGAGCGGTAGATCACCTCGACCTCTTTCAGGCCGTTGGCTTCCAGGGTCGCGCCGGTGGAGACCAGATCGCAGATGGCATCGGCCAGACCCGCGCGGGGGGCCACTTCCACCGAGCCACCCAGCATCACGCTCTTGAAGCCCAGGCCCTTCTCGTCGAAGAAGCGCTTGAGCAGACCGGGGTAGGAGGTGGCGATGCGCTTGTCGGCCAGGCTCTCGGGTCCTGTGTAGTTGACATCGTCCGGCACCGCCAGAGAGAGGCGGCAGCCGCCGAAGTCGAGCTGCTTGAGGGTCTTCACCGCAAAGGGCTGCCCCTGGGCTGCGCGAATGAGCTGCACCTCTTCGAGAACGTTCTCGCCGATGATGCCAAGATCGACCACCCCTTCCATCACCAGACCCGGGATGTCGTCATCACGCACTCGCAGAATGTCGATGGGCATGTTCTCGACATGGGCGATGAGGCGCTGTTCCCGCAGGTTGATCTTGAGGCCGCAGCTCTTGAAGAGGGCCTGGGAATCCTGGCTCAGACGACCGGATTTTTGCATGGCGATGCGCAGACGTTGTGTTTCCATTGCTCGATTTCCTTTTAGTCAAAAACGAAAAAACCCTCGGAAGTATGTGCTTCCGAGGGTTTATGAATCTTGCGGTCCTTTTGGAAGTCACCAGTTAAGTGTCTTCCAGCAGTCAACCTCCTGAAAGACTATTCGGGATGATGATGGTGATGATGAGTCTTCAGGGTGGTGAACTTCATGATGTAATCAATCCTTTACAAATCAGATGCCGTTGTTGACGCCCGATTTAAACTACCTGCCTTGACAGAAAATGCAACCGAAAAATGTGATCAGGACGATTAAAGTTGAGAAAACGGTTTTCTGGTCGATAACTAGACAATGAGATGCCAAAGGAGGCGACATCATGCCCAGCCAGGACCTGTTATTTCCCATCCTGCCCCGTGCACCCTCGACACCGAGCCCGGATGACATCAAGCGGGAGGTGACCCAGATCAGCCAGAAACATCAGCTGCGCAAGATAGGCACCGACAATGGCGGCGGTGGCCAGCATCACCAGCAGAGAGAGCAGCCGCCAAAGCCTGATCAACCAGCGGTACAGGATGATGATCACAAACCGGATCCGGACCACCGGATTGATCTCTTCGTCTGAACGCATTATCAGTCCCGCTTTTTCCGCGCTTTTGGCATAATGCCCGCTTTTGCAACGGGACATGCCTTTGACCATCATCCAGACCCTGTTCAAGCCAGACGGCCCCCTGGCCCGCCATATTGACGGCTTCAAGGCCCGTGCCCCGCAACTGGAGATGGCCGAGGCGGTGTCCCGCGCCATCAAGCAAGGTGGCCGTTTGCTGGTGGAGGCTGGAACGGGCACTGGCAAAACCTATGCCTATCTGGTGCCTGCGCTGGAATCCGGCAAGCGGGTGGTGATCAGCACCGGGTCCAAGAATCTGCAGGAGCAGCTCTTCTATCGGGATCTGCCCACCATCACGGGGGCGCTTCACTACACCCCGCCGGTGGCACTGCTCAAGGGGCGCAGCAATTACCTCTGCATCGAGCGGATGAACCGGCTGTTGAGTGAATCCCATCTGCAAAAGCCCGAGGTCCTGAGCGATCTCGTGAAGGTCAAATCCTGGTCGACCGCTACCGACAACGGCGATGTGGGGGATATCCCGGGGCTACAGGAGAACGCCGAGATCCTTGCCCACGTCACCAGCACCAACGACAACTGCCTGGGTCGCGACTGCCCCTATTACGATGATTGTCACCTGGTCATCGCCCGGCGCCGTGCCATGGACGCCCAGGTGGTGGTGATCAACCACCACCTCTTTTTCGCCGACATGGCGGTCAAAGACACCGGCTTTGGCGAGCTGGTGCCCGAGGCGCAGGTCTATGTATTCGACGAGGCGCACCAGCTGCCCGAGATCGCCAGCCACTACTTCGGCAAGTCCGTGGGCAGCCGCACCATCCAGGATTTGGCGCAGGATATCCAGCTTGCCTACCGGGCAGAGGCTCATGACATGGCCCAGCTTGGCAAGGCGGCGGACAGGCTCGCCATTGCCAGTCAGGATCTGCGCCTTGCCTTCGGCGTGGAGGGGGGGCGCGGCAACACCCGGGATCTGCTGAGACAATCCCTCTGGGCCCAGGCGCTGGCCCGCCTCAACGATGCCATCGGGCTCTGTTATGAAGTGCTGAAACTGGCGCTCGGGCGAGGGGAGCAGCTGGATCACTGTTTCGAGCGCATCAGCGAGCTGCGCACCCGCCTTGGGGAGGTGCTGGCGGTCAACCAGACCGGTTTCTCCTACTGGTATGACTGTTCGCGTCTGCACTTTACCCTCAATCTGACGCCGCTGTCGGTCGCCGAGCGCTTCGGTGCCGAGGTGCAGCGCCCCGAGGTGGCCTGGGTCTTCACCTCGGCCACCTTGACGGTGGACAATCGCTTCGCCCACTTCGTCGCCGAGATGGGGCTGGCCGGCAGCGCCGAACTCATTCTCGACAGTCCGTTCGATTACGCCGAGCAAGCGCGCCTGTGCGTACCCCGTTTCTTGCCAGAGCCCAATGCCTTCGGGCGCGGGGAGCAGCTGGCGACCCTGATGATCCCCCTCATCAACAAGACGCCGGGGGGGTGCTTCTTCCTCTGCACCAGCCATCAGGTGATGCGCCAGGTGGCCGAGGTGCTGCGCCGGGAGATCGGCCGCACCGTCCTGCTGCAAGGGGAAGACAACAAGCTGCGGCTGCTCAAGACCTTCGTGGAGAACGGTCGGGCCGTGCTGGTGGCCACCAGCAGTTTCTGGGAGGGGATAGACGTGCGGGGGGCGGCATTGTCCTGTGTTATCATCGACAAGCTGCCCTTTGCGAGCCCGGACGATCCCCAGCTCAAGGCACGGGTGGAGGATTGCAAGCTAAAGGGGGGAGATCCCTTTGCCGAGCTGCAGTTGCCCAAGGCGGTGATTGCCCTCAAGCAGGGGGTGGGGCGGCTCATCCGTGATCGCAGTGATCACGGTGTACTGGTTATTTGTGATCCTCGGGTGGTCAACAAGCCCTATGGCGCCACCTTCATCAAGAGCCTGCCTGCCATTCCACGGACCCGGGAGCTGGCGACCCTGGGAGAATTTTTCGGACCACGGGAGTGAGTCCGCCGCGCCGGGGCTGATTGCACCCGGCCATGCATGACGGCAGGCCTTGGCCATGCTGACGATTTAACTGACTGATGTGAAGAGAATAAAAAGAATGGATGAGTTGAAGATCCTGGCCGTGGATACCGCCACCGAAGCCTGCTCCGCAGCCCTCTTGGTGGGTGACACCCTCTTTTCCCGCTGGGAAGAGGCGCCCCGTGACCATACCCGCAAGATCCTGCCCATGGTTCAGGCTCTGTTGGATGAAGCCGGTCTATCGTTGGATGAGCTCGACGCCATCGCCTTCGGCCGTGGGCCAGGATCCTTCACCGGGGTACGGATCGGGATCAGCGTGGCTCAGGGGCTCGCCTTTGGTGCCGGCGTGCCGATGATCGGTGTCTCCACCCTGGCAGCCATGGCCCAGGGGGCCCATAAGCTGGAAGGGGCCGAGCAGGTGCTTGCCGCCATCGATGCGCGCATGAACGAGGTCTATTTCGGCCACTACGCCTTGGTGGACGGGGTGATGACGCTGGTGGGCGAGGAGGTGGTGAGCGAGCCAGCCGCACTGGTGCAGGCCCGTGACAAGCTGACTGGCGCGGTGAGCTGCGTTGGCACCGGTTTTGAAACCTATGGCGAGACCCTGGGCGGCCTGGCAGATGTGCTGATGCCAAGCCAGGTGCGTTTCCCGGCGGCCGCCGATATGCTGCCTCTGGCATGCCAGGCCTGGTTTGCGGGTGAGGCGGTGCCGGTTGAGCAAGCCACCCCTGTCTATCTGCGTGACAAGGTGACCTGGAAGAAACTGCCGGGTCGCGAATAGGCGGCAACGGCTGCCCCGGGCTGCTTTATCGGACGATGATGGAGAGACGAATGAGAAAATCCGTGATCATGCTGGGATTGGTGGGGCTGCTGCTGGGCGGTTGCAGCACGGTGCCCAAAGAGCTTGCCTATGAGCCTGCGGATCAGCTGGTGGCCTATCAACCCGCCCTGCAGGGGATGGAAGGCAAGCCGGCCCGCTGGAGCGGTGTCATCTCGGCGGTCCACAACAAGGCGGATCAGAGTGTCATCGAGGTGGTCTATCTGCCCCTCAAGTCCAACGGGGTGCCGGAGCAGACCGAGCAGAGCCCCGGTCGTTTTCTCGCCATCATGCAGGGGTTTGTCGACCCGACCCTCTATGCCAAGGGTCGCAGCCTGACGGTGCTCGGCACCCTCGACAAGCCGGTGGACAGCCAGATTGGCGAGCACAAGTATCGCTTCTCGGTACTCAAGGTGACGGGGAGCAAGCTGTGGCCACCGGTGAAGGAGGTGGAGATCCGCTACATGGATCCCTACTTTTACGATCCTTTCTATGATCCCTTCTGGCCCAGACGACCCCTGCGCCGCTGAGGAGCCCGGATGACGGCGACATTGCAGGAGCGCAGGCTGCGCCTGGCGGACGGGCGGCACATCGCCCTGCTGGACAATGGTCAGGAGGACAGACCGCTGCTGGTGGCCCTCCATGGCTGGCTCGACAACGGCGCCAGCTTTTTGCCTCTGGCCCCCTGGCTGTGGGCGTTTCATCTGGTCTGCGTCGATCTGCCGGGCCATGGTCACTCCGATCACAAGTCGACTCCCTATGTCTTCGTGGACTGGCTGGATGATCTCTACCAGATCACCCAGGCCGCGGGCTGGCAGCGTTTCATCCTGCTTGGTCACTCCCTGGGGGCGCTGATTGCCTCTGCCTATGCCGGCGTTTTTCCCGAGCAAATCGAGCGGCTCATTCTGCTGGAGGGGCTCGGCCCCTTGAGCCAGCCTGACGAGGAGGTACCGGGGCATCTGCGTCGCGCCATCCTCAACCGCACTCGTACCCGTGAGCGTGCAACCAGTGGATTTGCCACCCTCGAAGAGGCCGTGGCTGCCCGCTGCAAGGTGGCGGACATCCCCCCGAGTGCGGCACGCCTTATCTGCGAGCGGCAGCTGGAGGCGCGGGCAGGGCGCTGGTATTGGCGCAGTGATCCCCGTCTTCGCGATCTCTCGCCCCTTCGCATGAGCGAGGGGCAGGCCCAGGCCCTGATCCGGGCCATCGCCTGTCCGGTGCTCTTTATCCGGGGAGAGCAGGGCTTCCCCGGGCTCCTGGCACAGTGGCAGTTGCGGGAGGCGGCCTTTGGCCACATTGAACGGGTGACAGTGGCAGGAGGCCATCATTTTCATATGGAAAATTCATCAGAAACCGCCGTTTATATCGAAAACTTCGCTCAAATCCGGTAGGATCAGCGGCTTTGAATCATGTCAGGTTTGCTTTCTCCTTCACATTTCCCGTTGTTAATTCACTGTTAATTGATGTTGCCTTATGTAAATATGTGCGGCATTAGAGCATGAACTTAAAACAACTGATTGAAATGGATGTGACAGGGACGGAGGCAACACAGTGAGCGCACAGGTGCGAGTTATGCAGGAGAAGTTCGTGGAAAGAGTCTGGCTGAAGCGTTATCCAGAAGGGGTGCCCGCCGAGATCAATCCAGACCAATACGGCTCTCTGGTCGAGATGTTTGAAGAGTCGGTGAACCAGTTCGCCGATCAACCCGCCTTCGTCAACATGGGGCAGACCATTACCTACCGCCGGCTGGAGGAGCAGTCCCGAGCCTTCGCCGCCTACCTGCAAAACGAGCTGAAGCTCGGCAAGGGGGACAGGTTGGCCGTGATGATGCCGAACCTGCTGCAATACCCCATCGCGGTATTCGGCATCCTGCGGGCCGGCATGACGGTGGTGAACGTCAACCCCCTCTATACCCCGCGCGAGCTGGAGCATCAGTTGAAAGACTCCGGCGCCAAGGCCATCGTCATCGTCTCCAACTTTGCCCACACCCTGGAAAAAGTGGTGTATGACACTCCGGTCAAGCACGTGATCCTGACCCGGATGGGTGACAACCTGGGGCTGGCCAAGGGGACCCTGGTCAACTTCGTGGTCAAATACGTCAAGAAGCTGGTGCCCAAGTACAACCTGCCCCATGCCAGCACCATGCGCCAGGCCCTCGCCAAGGGGCGCTACCTGCAGTACATCAAACCCGAGATCAGCAACCAGGACATCGCCTTCCTGCAATACACCGGCGGGACCACCGGCCTCTCCAAGGGGGCCATGCTGACTCATCGCAACATGATCGCCAACGTTGAGCAGTGCCTCGGTGTCTATGGCCCCGTGCTGGAGCGCGGCAAGGAGTTCGTGGTCACGGCGCTGCCGCTCTATCACGTCTTCGCCCTGACGGTAAACTGCCTGCTGTTCATGCGTCTGGGGGGCTACAACCTGCTCATCAGCAACCCCCGCGACATCCCGGGTTTTGTCAAAGAGATCAAGAAGTATCCTTTCACCTGCATCACCGGGGTGAACACCCTGTTCAACGCCCTGGTCAACAACGACGAGTTCAAGGGCATGGATTTTGCCAAGCTCAAGCTCACCATCGGTGGCGGCATGGCGGTGCAACGGGCGGTGGCCGAGCAGTGGAAGGGGCTGACCGGCACCCCGCTGCTGGAGGGCTATGGCCTGACCGAGTGCTCGCCCCTGGTGAGCGTCTGCCCCTATGATCTGGTGGATTACAACGGCTCCATCGGTCTGCCGGTCTGCTCCACCGAGATCCGTCTGGTGGATGACGAGGGTAACCAGGTCACCGAACGGGGTGCCCCCGGCGAGATGCAGGTGCGCGGTCCTCAGGTGATGACCGGCTACTGGCAGCGCCCGGAGGCGACCGCCGAGGTGATGCAGGATGGCTGGCTCTGCACCGGCGACATCGCGGTATGCGACGAGCAGGGTTTCTTCAAGATCGTCGATCGCAAGAAGGACATGATCCTGGTCTCCGGCTTCAACGTCTACCCGAACGAGATAGAAGACGTGGTGGCCCTGCATCCCAAGGTGCTGGAGGTGGCCGCCGTCGGCGTACCCAATCCGGTGTCCGGCGAACAGGTGAAGATCTTCGTGGTCAAGAAAGATGCAAAGCTGGCGGAAGAGGAGATAATTGCCCACTGCCGCAAACATCTGACTGCCTATAAGGTGCCGAAACTGGTAGAATTTCGCGACGAACTTCCCAAGACCAACGTGGGCAAGATCCTGCGCCGCGTACTGCGCGACGAGGAGATTGCCAAGCAGTAACCGGCATGCACTGCTTTGCAGTCCAGCGCTGTCGTTATGCAAAACCGTGGGACATCCACGGTTTTTTCTTTCTGGATCCGACCAACGTGCAGGCAACGATGCAATATCAACTCATTTCACAGCAAGCCGAACTGGATCAGTATCTCGCTTCTCTGGCCGACGTTCCCCTGGCCATCGATACCGAATTCGTTCGCACCCGTACCTACTATCCCCAGCTCGGTCTGTTCCAGATCTACGATGGCAAGCAGCTTGCCCTGCTCGATCCCCTGACCCTGGATCTCTCCGGTTTGTGGCAGCGCCTCGGTCGGGCCGGACAGATTGCCATCCTGCACGCCTCCGGTGAGGATCTGGAGCTCATCCAGCATCAGGCGGGTCACCTGCCCAACCAGATGCACGATACCCAGCTGGCGGCAGCCTTCCTGGGCCATGGCGTGTCGGTGGGGTTTGGCGCCCTGGTCAACGAATTCCTCGGGGTCGAGCTTGAGAAGGATCAGGCCCGTACCGACTGGCTGGCGCGCCCCCTTACCCCTCGTCAGCTGGAATATGCCGCGGCGGATGTCTTCTACCTCATGCCCCTCTACGAGAAGGTGATGGCCAGACTGCGCGAGAGCGGCAAGTTCCCCTGGTTCGAGCAGGAGTGCCAGAACCACTCCGCCCGCAAGACCCAGGGCAGCGATCCCCGTCAGGCCTACCTCGAGATAGTCAACGCCTGGCAACTGGGTCGCCGCGAGCTGGCCATCCTGCGCGAGCTGGCCGCCTGGCGCCAGCAGGAAGCGGTACGCCGGGATCTCGCCCTCAACTTCGTGGTGAAAGAGCTGCACCTGTTCAAGGTGGCGGAGCGTCGTGCCGCTTCCCTTCGGGATCTCAACGAGCTGGGCCTCTCGCCCATCGAGATCAAGATCCACGGCAAGCGGATGCTGGACATCGTCGCCGCCGCCCAGCAGAGCGACCCTGCGAGCTGGCCCGATCCCATCCGCCGTCTGGTGGACTTCCCCCAGTACAAGGCCGAGCTCAAGCGCATCAAGGCCATGGTGGAGGAGAAGGCCAAGGCCAGCAACATTCCGCCGGAGCTGGTGGCGAGCAAGAAGATCATCCACCAGTACTTCACCTGGAGCTGGCGCATGAGTGCCGAGGAGCGGGCCAGGGCGGACAAGCCCATGCTGCTGCAAGGGTGGCGTCATGAGCTGGTAGGCCACCTGCTGGCCCAGTGACGAGTACGCAGTACGAGAAGGGGAGTCCATGACTCCCCTTTTTCATGCCTGTGCGGCTGCCCCCGGGGTTGCCGGGATCGTCGCGCCAGGGGGTTGGTCATGTTGGGAAGCGAGAAGGGGGGGAGGAGGAAAATGGCGGGCACAAAGGGTGCCCCCATCAGAGTTCGTGAGCGTGGAACCCCTTGCGGTAGCGGGCCTCGCAGCGCGGGCAGCGTTGCAGGGTCGGATCCTGTTCCAGCTGTTCAGGGAGCAGCGGCTCCTCACAATCGGAGCAGAAGCCATAGAGCCCCAGATCCATCTGGCAGAGCGCCGCGTCGAGCCGCTTGAGGCGTGCCACGCTGTGTTCCACCCCGGGCAGATCGAGACGGCTGGTCAGATCAACCAGTTGATCTCGCTCGCAGCGCTCCACCTTCTGTGCCCAGTCATCTTGTCGACAGGCCTTGAGCTGACGGATCAGCTCCTCTCTTGTTTGCGCCCAGTCGGTCAGAAGGCGCTGATGCCATTCGGCCAACCGGGCTTGCGTCACTTCACACACAGCAGCCCCCAAAAACGAGTGATAAAACTCGGCCAGTATAGGGAAACCCGCGGTTTATCAAGATGACATGAATCAAGTTAACCGTGCTTTGACGGGTTTTTCCGGCAGGTGCTGCGGCTTGCCGGTGATGACGTAGAGCACTCCCGCCACCAGACAGACGACACCCACCAGGGTACTCATGGGGGGCATGATCCCGCGCAGCATAAAGGCGTAAAAGAGCCCCGCCAGAGTCTCGAACACGATGAGCGGCCCGACCAGCACGGTCGGCAGGCGCTGGCTCGCTTCGTTCCAGCACAGGGTGCCGAGCCAGGAGCAGAGGAGCCCCACTGCCCCCATCAGCAGCACGAAGCGCAGGGGCGTCGGCCCGAAGGGCAGGGGAAAGTCCGGTGCGCTCAGGGCAAGATGGCCGAGGCTGCCGAGATAGGCAATGAGCGCCACCGGCAGGGTCACCAGCCCCTGGGCGGTGGCCCAGACGGCCGGACTGCGGCCCGGGTGCTCGCGCAGCCAGCGGGCGTTGCGCAGGGGATACCAGGTCCAGCACAGCACGGCGCCCACCGCCAGGGCGAGCCCAAGCAGTTGTTCGGTGCGCGCCTCGGTGTGCCAGGTGAGCTCGGCGCTGTTGACCAGACAGAGGCCGGCCCCCATCAGCACCAGGGACGGGTAGAGCCGGGTGCGGGAGAGGCGACCGTCCCGTGCGCCATAGAGGCGGTTGGCGGCCAGGGCCGTCACCACCGGCAGGGTGCCGATAAACATGGCCGCCAGGGGCGAGCCGATGCGCAAGATGGCCCCCGACAGGCAGAAGTAGTAGAGGAGGTTCCCCACCAGAGTGAGGGCGAGGGCCTCTCGCCAGTCGCTGGCCGAGAGGGCCGCCAAGTGTTTGCGGGCCTGCCAGGCGAGCGGCAGTACGATGAGGCCGAAGGCGAGGTAGCGGCCGCTCGCGAGCAGGGCGGGGGGATAGCCGTCCACCAAGAGGGGGGCGACGAAGATGAGCCCCCACATCAGGCCGGCCAGCAGGGCAAACAGGACTCCGATCAACATGTTTCATATCCGGTAAAGAAGAAGGAGGCCAGCCTAGCAGGGGGGAAGGGGGGCGTATTGAACCAGATTGCGCTTTAGCGGCCAGCCTGCACCTGTTTCTGGTAGCGGACCGGGGTGGTGCCATAGCGGCGCAGGAAGGCACGGTTGAGGTGGGACTGATCGGCCAGACCACAGGCGGCGGCCACCTCGGCCGCGGGCAGGCCGGCAGCCAGCCACCCCTTGGCGCGCTGCAGACGGATGGCCATCAGCATCTGCTGGGGGGTGACGTGAAAGCGGGCCTTGAAGCTGCGCTGGAAGTGGTAGGGGCTGAGGTTCACCGAACCGGCCAGCTCGGCCAGGGTAATGGGGCGGGCGAAACAGGCCTGCATATAGTCGATGGCGCGGCCCAGAGGGTGGGCCGCTTCGCGCGGGGCCGCCAGGGCCCGGGCATGGGGGCGTAGGGTCTCGCACACCCTTAGCAGCAGGCCGTCGGCGGCGAGCTCGCTGTCACAGTGCCAGAGGGCATCCAGGGCCGCCTGCATGACGGGGGCAGTGCGCGGATCGCTTCGCACGGCATCGGTGAAATACCAGTCGCGCTCGCCGCTGATGGCCTCGAGCCGGTCGGCGGGCAGGTAGAGCATGCGATAGCGCCACCCTTGCTCGCAGGCTGACTCGCCCGTGTGCAGCTCATCGGGGTTCATCAGCACCAGGCTGCCGGGATCGGCCAGGAGCTGGCTGCCGCGATAGCGAAAGCGCTCGGCACCGCACTCGATGACACCGAGGCCAAACCCCTCGTGACTATGGGGATCGAAGATGTGGTGCTGGATGTGGGCGCGATAGAGCTCGGTCGCAGGCTGCCCCGGCAGGGCGCGAAAATCGGCCCTGTCGTGCTGATGGGTAAAGTTGACCGGCACTCCTTGCATCCTGACCTCCTGTCAATGAGCCTTCATCTATAGGGCGCCGCGGGGCGGCGGCCAAGTCTAGGCCTGTGAGGCGCACTCGCGCTCGAGGGCGGAGCGGATCTCCTCTGCGGTCTTGATGGTGCGGATGCGGCGAAACAGCTCGTCGGCCTGGGGGTATTCCCGCACTATGTAGGAGAACCACTGCTTGATGCGACTCGGGTAGTAGTCGGCCTTGTCGCTCGCCAGATCCTGCTCGGTGTAGGTCACCATCAGTTGCAGTACCTCGGCCCAGCTCATGTGGGCACACCCCGTCTTCATCACGTTGGCCAGGTTGGGCAGGGAGATGGCGCCCCGGCCAACCATGAGGGCATCGCAACCGGACACCCGGGCACAGGTCAGGGCATCGGCATGGTTCCAGATCTCGCCGTTGGCGGTGACGGGGATGGGCAGGGCGCGGCGGATGGCGTCCACGTACTCCCAGTGTGCCGGCGCCTTGTAGCCTTCGCGCTTGGTGCGGGCATGCACCGCCAGCTCGTTGGCGCCCCCCTGATAGACGGCCTGGGCGTTGTCCAGATAGAGATCCTTGTCATCGTATCCCAGGCGGATCTTGGCGCTCACCGGCAGGTGGGCAGGCACGGCCTCCCGCACCGCCTTGACGATGCGATAGACGGTCTCGGGCTCCTTGAGCAGCACGGCGCCCCCCTTGCTCTTGTTGACCGTGGGGGCAGGGCAGCCGAAGTTGAGATCGAGCCCGGGAGAGCCGAGCTCGATGGCGCGGATGGCATTTTCTGCCAGCCACTCCGGATGTTGTCCCAGCAGTTGCACCCGTACCGGGGTCCCTGCACGGGTCTTGCCATCCTGTTTCAGCTCGGGGCAGAGGCGATGGAAGACCTTGGCGGGCAGCAGTTGATCGACCACCCGGATGAATTCACTGACGCAGAGGTCGTAATCATTGACGGAGGTGAGGACCTCCCGCATCAGGTGATCCAGCACCCCCTGCATGGGGGCCAAAATAACGCGCATAGCTGCTTCCGAAGACAAGGGGAGAAAAAAGAGCGCAGATTGTAGTGGCAATGGCCGGGATTGTCAGCCGTCTGCCCACTCGATGGCCCCCATCGACGGCCGCAGACTGGGCCAGGCTGTCAGCTTCCGGGCCAACTCTGTTAGGCTAAAGGCAGAGAAACACTAGAGGAGTACCCATGAAACGCTGGTGTCTGATGGCCCTGGGCTGGCTTGCCTTCGCCACCGGGATAGTCGGGATAGTCCTGCCCCTGCTGCCGACAACCCCCTTCATGTTGCTGGCGGCGGCGCTGTTTGCGCGCTCCTCCCCCCGCTTTCATGGCTGGTTGCTGGTGCATCCCTGGTTTGGCCCCCCCATCCTCGACTGGCAGCAGTATCGCGGCATTCGCCGCCACGCCAGACGCCGCGCCATCATCTTCATCCTGATCTCGTTCTCGGTATCGCTGCTGGTGGTGCCATTGCCCTGGGTGAGATGGCTGCTGGTTGTCATAATGGTGATCCTGCTCACCTGGTTGATGCGTCTGCCGGTGCTGGAGCCGGTTGCAATGAAGAAGTGAAATCCCTAAGCTATTGCGGCAATAATGCTATGGAGTTGGCTCGTCATTTTTGCGTGACGGGCCTTTTTATTGCCCCCAGGCGGAGACCCCGTGCGCCGCCATGGCAGGGCTCAAAAAATAAGCGGTCAAATAATGAATCCGGAAACCCTGAAGTTTATCGAAGCGAGCATCAAGACCATTCCCGACTATCCGAAGCCGGGCATCCTGTTTCGCGACATCACCAGCCTGATCGAGAATGCCGAGGCCTTCAAGGCCACCATCGATCTGCTGGCCGATCATTACCGTGATCAAGGCATCACCAAGATTGTCGGCACCGAGGCCCGTGGCTTCATCTTCGGCGCCCCGGTTGCCTACGCCATGGGGCTGGGGTTCGTGCCGGTGCGCAAGCCGGGCAAGCTGCCCCGCGCCGTCATCGAGGAGTCCTACGCCCTGGAGTACGGCACCGACACCCTGCAACTGCACACCGATGCCATCGTGCCCGGTGACAAGGTGCTGGTGGTGGACGATCTGCTGGCCACCGGCGGCACCGTCGATGCCACCGTCAAGCTCATCCGCCGCGCCGGCGGTGAGGTAGCGGATGCCGCCTTCATCATCTCCCTGCCGTCCCTGGGCGGTGATGCCCGCCTGACCGCCGCCGGCGTCAAGGTGGTCTCTCTGGTGGAACTCGCGGGGGCGTAAATCGCCCCTTCGCGCGGCAGGCCTCGTCACCCTGCTTTCTGCCGCAAACCGGTGCCTGAACGGGCACCGGTTTGAAATTCAAGCGATCCCTCCCAAGGCGGCGCATCCCCCATACAGCCAGCCCTCCATTTGTGTTAGCATCCAGCCTCAATGCCTCGTTTCCCAGCATCGAGATCTATGAGCTATCAGGTTTTGGCGCGCAAATGGCGCCCCCATACGTTTGAACAAGTGGTCGGCCAGCAACATGTGCTGACTGCCCTGACCAATGCCCTGGATCAGGTACGGCTTCACCATGCCTACCTGCTGAGCGGGACCCGCGGGGTGGGCAAGACCACCATCGCCCGCATTCTGGCCAAGAGCCTCAACTGCGAGCAGGGGATCAGCAGCCATCCGTGCGGTGTGTGCGATACCTGCCGCGAGATCGATCAGGGCAATTTCGTCGATCTGCTGGAAATCGATGCGGCGTCTCGCACCAAGGTGGAAGACACCCGCGAACTACTCGACAACGTGCAGTACCGTCCGGCCCGTGGTCGTTTCAAGGTGTACCTCATCGATGAAGTGCACATGCTGTCGCGCCACAGCTTCAATGCGCTGCTCAAAACCCTGGAAGAGCCGCCCCCCTATGTGAAATTCCTGCTGGCCACCACGGATCCGCAGAAGCTCCCCATCACCATCCTCTCGCGCTGCCTGCAGTTTCATCTCAAGAGCCTGGATCAGACCCAGATCGCCAGGCAGCTCGAATGGGTGCTGGATCAGGAGGGACAACCCTTCGAGCCTCGCGCCCTGCTGGCCCTGGCCAAGGCGGCCGACGGCAGCATGCGCGATGCCCTGAGCCTCACCGATCAGGCGTTGGCCCACGGCAACGGCAGCGTGCGCCTGGAGAGCGTGCTCACCATGCTGGGGACCCTCGATCATCACCACCTGCACCAGTTGCTGGAGGCGGTGCTGCGCCAGGATGCCCCGGCCACCATGGCCAAGATCACCGAGATTGCGACCCTGGGGCCGGATTTCGATCAGCTTCACGCCGAGCTGGAAGCCTTGCTCCACCGGGTGGCCATGGCGCAACTGCTCCCTGCGAGCGTGCAGGAGCAGGGGGCGGATGCCGATGCCTTGCTGCAGCTTGCCGGAGCCATGAGCCCGGAAGAGGTGCAGCTCTGCTATCAAATCGTGCTGGGGGGGCGCAAGGATCTGCCCTGGGCCCCTGACGGGCGCACCGCACTGGAGATGACCTGTCTGCGGATGCTGGCCTTCTCTCCCCGGCGCGAGGTGGTCCATCCCGCCAACCTGGCGGCCCAACCTCTCATGACAGGGCACTCCGGCGTGATGGCGGCTGCGAGGGAAAGCGCGCCGTTCCTGCCGGGAAAGCCCCAGGGGGCTGAGTCGGCCCCGGCTGCCAGCGCAGCACCACAGGCTCCCGCCGCGCCAGCATCTGTCCTTGAGGCCGAGCACGTCGCCCCCGCACCCAAGGCGGAGGAGGGTGCAGTGCTGGATCCGCTCTTTGCCGAGCAGGATGAGCTGCTGCGCGAGGCCGAACGGATGGGCTACGAGGCCGTGGTGCCCGCCAGTCCGCCTGCAGAGCCTGCCTCTGCGCCGTTGGCGGCGGATGACGCCGGGCAGATGCAGCAGGTTGAGGTCCAAGGGGAAGACGTCACTATCTCTTCGACCTCCAGCATGCAGAGCCTGCTTGGCAAGCGCAATTTGCTGCGAAGCCGCCTGCGTGGCGAGCAGAGTGCAAACGCCGCGCCTGCCCGGGTCACTCCCGTCAAACCGGTGGCCGCGACCAAACCGGCCCCGATGCCTGTCGTCGCGACTTCGCCCCAGGCCGAGGTGCAACCAGCGGCGCGGCCCGAGATGCCGGGGCAGGGATCTGCCATGCAAACGGGGTATGACGACCTGCCCCCTCTGGATGCCTATGAAGAGGGGGCCAGTGACTACGAAGAGTATCTGAGTCAGGGGTTTGACGAGGGGTTTGCCAGTGCCCCGTTGCCCACGCGGGCAGTGACTTCCGCCCAGCCAGCTCCCGCCACCATGGATCCTCCTTCGCAGGAGGATCTGCCGCCCTGGGATCTGGGCGCTGACGTCGGCAGCGCGGATGCGGCGGCACCTGCTGTTGCCGCTATGGTGCCTGCCGCGCCTCCAGTGGCCGCGAGCGAGCCTCAGCCCGCCATTGCATTGATGGAGACCATCGACTGGGATGCCCTGGAGAGCGACGCCCAGCCCGAGGAGGAGGGAGAGGTCGCCCGTCTGATCCCCTCGTCCTTGCTGGTCAATTGCGGGGACGCCTGGGCCGAGCTCATCGCCCGCACCGGGGTGGGGGGGCGGCTGCGTCAACTGGCCATCAACGCGGTGATGACCCGGGAAGGCAATCGGGTCTCCCTGCTGCTCAAACCCGAGCAGCGCCATCTGGTGAGCGACAAGGCCCGCGCCGATCTGGCCGAGATCATCAGTCCCGAGCTGGGCGGCCCGGTTCACATCGATGTGACCCTGGGCTCGGATCCCGCGCGGGAGACGCCGCTCGAGATAGAGCACCGTCTCTATCTCGGGGTGCGTGAACAGGTGAGCCGGGATCTGGCGGCGGATCCCAACGTACAATTCTTGCAGCAGCGTTTCGGCGCCGTGCTTCATCCCGAGAGCATCGAACCCCTGAGTCGCTGAATTGCGGTGAAAAAACCGTGCCGGGGTTTGTCCCCGGTTGAAAAGACCTTTGGCTGCCCCCATTTAGGGCAGATGAACCCACAGCCCGGCGCTGGATGCCGGATTTCAAGACGAGAGACGATCTATGTTTGGTAAAGGTGGAATGGGTAACCTGATGAAACAGGCCCAACAGATGCAAGAGCGCATGCAGAAGATGCAAGAGCAGCTGGCCCAGATGGAAGTGGTCGGCGAGGCGGGCGCAGGCATGGTCAAGGTGACCATGGCCGGCAGCCACAGCGTGCGTCGTATCGAGATCGATCCCAGCCTGATGGAAGATGACAAGGAGATGCTGGAAGATCTGGTCGCCGCCGCCGTCAATGACGCCGTGCGCCGCGTGGAAGAGCAGAACAAGGCCAAGATGGGCGAGCTGACCGGCGGCATGCAACTGCCCCCGGGCTTCAAGATGCCCTTCTGAGGATACTGCCCGTATCCGTTTCCCCTCCTCTGGGAAGGGGAAAAATGAAAAGGCCAGAGCCAAGCTCTGGCCTTTTGCATGTCGGCAACCCCGGGAACGGCCATGCGCAGATCATGGCGGGGGCGGCGCACTTGCCTGCGCCAGGGGGGAGAAGCCCTCGACCAGATGATCGATGAGGGCGCGGATGGCAGGCAGCAGACCGCGGCGTGAGGGGAAGACCGCGTGGATCACCTCCTGGCGCGGGGCCCAGTCGGGGAGCAGACGCACCAGCCGGCCATCGGCCAGGGGCTCATTCATCATCATGGTGGGCAGTTGCACGACCCCGAGCCCGTCGATCGCCCCCTGACGCAATGTCTGCATGTCGGTGGTAGCAAAGCGGGGGCTGTGGTGCTGTTTGACTCGGGCCCCATCGGGGCCCAGCAGGGTCCAGTGATGGCCTTCCAGGCTGGCGCCATGACCGAGGCTCGGCCATGACAGCAGATCTGCGGGGGCCCGGGGCATGCCGAGTGACGCGACAAGGGCCGGGCTTGCCACCAGACACTGGGTCGCATAACCCAGCACCCGCATGGCGAGATCGCTGTCCTCCAGGGGCAGTGGTCGCACCCTGAGCGCCATGTCCAACCCCTCCGCGACCAGATCCACCGCCCGGTTGACCCCGACGAGCTGCACCTTGACGTTGGGATGGGCCAGGGCGAACGAGACCAGCATCCTCCCTACGTGGGCGTGCAGCAGATCGATGGGGCAGGCGATGCGCACCAGACCGCAAGGCTCGCTCTGGGTCGCGGTGATGAGATCCTGCGCCGCATCGGCTTCCACCAGCATGGCCCGGCAACGGGTGTAATAAGCCTGCCCGAGTTCGGTGACGGTGAAGCTGCGGGTGGAACGCTGGATAAGACGCACCCCGAGTCGCTCCTCCAGCATGGCGATGCGGCGGCTGAGCCGCGATTTGGGCATGCCGAGGGCCCTGCCGGCCTGGGCAAAGCCCCCGTGATCCACCACCTGGACATAGAAATAGAGGTCGTTGAGATCCTGTTGCATGGGGTTATCGTTCACAAAATAGGACGCTGATGGCAAATTTTACGTCTACCGGACGCAGCGTTCCAGACTCACAATGCGAGCAACGACACATTCCGTGACGATCACCCAGGAGAGCATCATGAAAAGAGTCATCGGTATTTACAGCGCCCCTCGACAACACTGGGTCGGCGACGGATTCCCGGTTCGCTCGCTGTTCTCGTATCAGACCCATGGCCGCGCCTTGAGCCCCTTCCTGCTGCTGGACAGGGCTGGTCCGGCACATTTCGAGCCCGCCGATCATGCCAGGGGAGTGGGGGAGCACCCGCACCGTGGCTTCGAGACGGTCACCATCGTCTATGAAGGGGAGGTCGCCCATCGCGACTCGACCGGCCAGGGGGGGATCATCGGTCCGGGAGACGTGCAGTGGATGACGGCCTCCGCCGGCATCATGCACGACGAGTTCCACTCCCAGGGGTTCACCCGTCGTGGTGGCACCCTCGACATGGTGCAGCTCTGGGTCAACCTGCCCGCCAAACACAAGATGTCGACGCCCGGTTATCAGGGCATCACCAGCGACACCATCCCGCAACTGAGCCTCAAGGAGGGCGATGTGCGGGTGCGCATCATCGCCGGGAATGATGCCGGGTTGCAACAAGGCGAGGTAGAGGGGCCAGCCCGAACCTTCTCGCCCATGAACATCTGGGATCTGCGGCTCAAGGGCGGGGCCAGCGTGGTGCTGCCGGCGGTAGCGGGATGGAACAGCGCCTTGGTGGTGCTCAAGGGCTCTCTCTTTATCAACGGTCAGGAGCGCGCGGGCGAAGCACAACTGGTGCTGCTCGATCCCAACGGTGAGGAGTTCATGCTGGAGGCGGAAGGCGAGGCGAGCTTGTTGCTGCTGAGTGGCGAGCCCATCGATGAACCCATCGTGGGTTATGGCCCCTTTGTCATGAACAGCGAGGCAGAGATCCATCAGGCGATAGATGATTTCAACAGCGGCCGGTTCGCCGTCATCGCCCCCTGAGACAATCCCGATAAAAACAAAGCGCCCAGATGGCGCTTTGTTTTTTTATGAGCCCTGGTCAACCGAGCCAGCCGAGGGCCAGCGCCAGCCTGCCGCACAAGGCGGCCAGCAGGATGCCAAGCAGGGTGCGCAGCAGCCAGATCACCACCAGCTGTCCCACGCTCACCGGGATCCGGGTGGCCAGGATGCAGGGGATGGAGGCAGAGAAGAAGAGCACCGAGCTGACCGAAACCACGGCCGCGACATAGCGCACCAGCAGGTCGGCATCCTTGAGCAGGATGGCGGGCAGGAACATCTCGGCCAGACCGGCCGAGAGGGCCTTGGCGGTGGCGAGCGGCTCGCCGAGATCCAGCAGCCAGGTCAGTGGCCAGAGCAGCCAGCCCAGCAGATCGAACAGGGGAGTGTGCTTTGCCAGCAGCAGGCCCAGCAGACCGACGGACAGTATGGTGGGCACCACGGCAGCGGCCATGTGAAGACCGTCCCTGAGGTTGTCCTTCAATTGCCGCAGCAGGGGATCGGCCTGGTGGGACTGGGTCAGGCCGCAGGTGAGGGCTGCCTGCCAGCGGCTCATGCCAGTCGGTAGCGGCTCGTCGGTCTCCCCATGGTGAGCCAGGCGGCTGATGGGAGGAACGCGCGCCAGGATGGCGGTGATGACGAAAGTGATCACCAGGGTGGACCAGAAGTAGAAGTTCCAGTGCCCCATCAGGTTGAGGGTCTTGGCCACGATGATCATGAAAGCGGCCGAGACGGTGGAGAAGCCGGTGGCGATGATGACGGCTTCTCGCACCGTGTACTTGCCCGCGAGGAAGACCCGGTTGGTGATGAGCAGGCCCACCGAGTAGCTGCCGACGAAAGAGGCGACCGCATCGATGGCGGAGTGACCCGGCGTGCGCCACAGGGGGCGCATCACGGGTTGCATCAGCACCCCGATGAATTCCAGCAGGCCGAAACCGAGCAGGAAGGTCAGGGCCATGGCGCCGATAGGCACGATGAGACCCACAGACATGGCCAGTTTATCGAACAGGAAGGGGAGGCGATCCGGGGTCATCAACCAGGCAGGGCCCCAGTCTGTGACATACAAAATGGCCAGGGCCAGCCCGAGCAGCTTGAACAGGCTCAGTACCCTGTCGATGGGACGGGCGCGCCAGCGGCCATCCAGCAAGGGGGTGATGGCGCCATAGGCGATGAGCAAGAGAATGAGGGTCAGGGCAAGGGGGCGCTGGGCAATCAGAAAGCCGGCCAGGTGATCCACCACTATGGTGCTGCGCCCGCCAAGCTCGAAGGGCACGAAAAAGATGGCGATGCCAAGCAGACTGGCCAGCAGCAGCTTGATGCCGGCCCCTGATCCTGCCGGTGCAGTGAGCGTGTGTTCAGGTTCCATTTTCTCTCCTTGTGATCCGCATGGTTCAATTCCGTTGAGGGGATGATTTGTATATACAATATCGTCCGAAGCTCAAAATGGAAACACCAAGGTCACCAAAATGCAACATGTGAATCGGTGTGGATGCAGATGACCCCAAGGTTGAAAAGCGTGATCTTGGGGGGAAGAGGGGTCGGGATGGCGAGTAGGTGGTGAGACATCAAGAGGCAAAACAGGGCGGTAAGCGACCAGCGCCAGGAAAAACATGAGCGGCTATTTACCCTTTTTGGCCATATTCATTCATGAGCCTATATTCATGACTATTTATGAATAAATCATAAACCCTTTGTTCATTTGACTACTTTTCGACTATCCCATTGCAGAGTAAGATGTCTCTTCAATAAAAATAAGAATTAGGAGTTCGGGTGTGAAGGCATTAGAGAAAGAAAGGATATCGCCCTATATCAGCCAGTTATACGAGTGCGGTATTAATGATTCTGACATTAAGCTCGTCGTGGACCAATTTCGCGCCGACGTTTCCTGCAGTTCATCCCTGTTTTTATTGCGGGATGATGACAAGAGCGACGGAATAAAGCTTTTTTCCAGCGGTCTGACCGAGGCCCAGCAGCAGTTTTACCTGCAACATCATCGCCAGGATGTGTGGTTCAACCATTACCAGGATAAAGGGTGCAAGGGGATCGTCAGCGCCAACAGCATTTCAAGCTCGGTGGGCCTGCTGGCAAGTTTCGGCGCCCAATTCGCCGCCGGCGGCGTCTGCCAGGTCAAAGGGCGTGGGCTGAGCAGCCTGTGCAGTTACCGTGGTGCAGCGCAAGATGATTTCAGCAGTCGCGACCTCACCTCGCTCTCGGAAATCTATTCCGGACTGGCTGCCTGGAGCCACCATTATTGGAACTTGCTGGCCCTGGAAACCCAGAACTATCAGTTGCAACAGCTAGTGAAAAACCATAATAAGCCCAGCGCAATCATAGACGACAAGGGGCATATTCATTATTCCAATGTGGCCTTCAACCGTATCGCCGATGAAAATGTGGAATTGCGGGCCATCAATGGCATTTTCTCTTTGCAGAATAAGGAGCAGCAACGCCAGCTCAAGGAGATCCTCAATGGCTTTGCCTATTTGCTGCCCGGCGCCAGCGCCTATATGTCCATTCCCCGTCAGCCTAACCTGCGCCCGCTGCTGGTCCAATGCACCCTGATGAGCGGACTCAGCCGCTTTGAACGCTATGTGGAAGTGGTGCTGCGTGACCCCGAGCACGCCTTCAACCCCGACATCGAAGCGCTGGCCAGCCTCTATCCCCTCACCATTGGTGAGAAGGAGCTGCTGGTGCTGATGAGCAAGGGTTACAGCAGCAACGACATCGCGGAGCTGCGCGGTGTCAAGGTGGAAACCGTGCGCTCCACCCTGAAAGGGGTGTTCAAGAAGACCGACTGCCACAGCCAGAACGAGCTCTTGCTCTTGCTGCAATCCATCTCCTGATCCATGCGGACTATGCTTGGAGTGAGCTGGACATAGTGCCCGGCTCTTGCCTCCCCTCGGGAGGCTCGTTGGGGGAAAGCGTCATGGAATCACTCAAGGCAAAGGACTACATGCAGACCAAGCCCATCACCTTCAGCGCAGAGATGATGGTACAGGCGGCGGTGGAAAAATTTCTCAACAGTCATCAGTTGGGCGGCCCCGTAGTGGACAGCCAGGGACATCTGATTGGCTGGGTCTCCGAGCAGGATTGCATCGCCGTCATGCTCAAGGAGGCCTACCACTGTGAACAGGTGGCCCAGGTCAGGGATGTGATGCGCAAGGAGGTGCTGGCAGTCGGCCCCGACACCAGCATCCTGGATCTGGCGGAGATGATGATGGGTCAAAAGCCCAAGATCTATCCTGTGGTGGAGGAGGGGCGCCTGCTCGGGGTCATCAACCGCCACAATGTGATGCAGGCCATCCACGCCCAGCTTGGCACCTGTTTCGTGCATCAGGCCAGAGTCTGAGTGGTGTTGTCTGGTTGTTTTCAAAGAGCAGGCCCCGGCCTGCTCTTTTCATCCGTGGCGGTCATGACGCCACCGGCTTGATGTGCTGGCGCGGCGCTTTAAGGCTTGCACCGCCCTGCCTCGCTCTTTAGGATCTCCCCCAGCTATCGATATGGCCCTTGATGGGCACTCTTTTAAGGAATTCGTACCTTGTCTCTCTCTATCGAGGCGCTGCGCCGCCGTCTTACCGCCTGCATGAATCTCGACGCCCGCCGTCTCTCCAGTCGACTGCACGGGGTCAAGAAGCTGCCGGAAGCCAAGCAGGCTGCCGTGCTCGAGACCATCGCCGCTGACCTGGATGTGGCACAGGCGCGCTACCAGTCCCGTCTGGCGGGCGTGCCCAAGGTCACCTATCCGGACAATCTGCCAGTCAGCCAGAAGCAAGGGGAGATCGCCAAAGCCATTGAAGAGCATCAAGTGGTGATCATCGCCGGCGAAACCGGCTCGGGCAAAACTACCCAGATCCCCAAGATCTGTCTGGCGCTCGGGCGCGGGGTCAAGGGCTTCATCGGCCACACCCAGCCACGCCGTCTGGCGGCCCGTACCGTCGCGGCCCGTATTGCCGAGGAGATGGAGTCCGAGCTTGGCCACTACGTGGGTTACAAGGTGCGCTTTACCGATCAGGTGAGCGAGCAGACCCACATCAAGCTGATGACCGACGGTATCCTGCTGGCGGAGATCCAGAATGACCGGATGCTGACCCAGTACGACACCATCATCATCGATGAGGCCCACGAGCGCAGCCTCAACATCGACTTCATCCTGGGCTATCTCAAGCAACTGCTGCCCAAACGCCCGGATCTGAAGGTGATCATCACCTCGGCAACTATCGACCCGCAACGTTTCTCCCGCCATTTCAACAAGGCGCCGGTGATCGAGGTGTCAGGTCGCACCTATCCGGTGGAGGTGCGCTACCGCCCGCTCGTCAGTGATAAAAGCGACGGGCTGGAGGAGCGCGACGAACTGCAGGGGATCTTCGATGCGGTGGAAGAGCTGGCACGCGAAGGGCTGGGCGACATCCTCATCTTCATGAACGGCGAGCGGGAGATCCGCGATACTGCCGATGCCTTGCGCAAGCTCAACCTGCGCGATACCGAGGTGCTGCCGCTCTACGCCCGCCTCTCCAACGCCGAGCAGAACAAGGTGTTTCAGCCCCACGCCGGTCGGCGTATCGTGCTGGCCACCAACGTGGCGGAGACCTCGCTGACGGTGCCGGGCATTCGTTACGTCATCGATCCGGGCACCGCCCGCATCAGCCGCTACTCCTGGCGCACCAAGGTACAGCGCCTGCCCATCGAGCCGGTCTCCCAGGCCAGCGCCAACCAGCGTAAAGGGCGCTGCGGTCGGGTGGCGGATGGTATCTGTATCCGCCTCTACTCGGAGGAGGATTTCAATAGCCGTCCCGCCTTTACCGACCCCGAGATCCTGCGCACCAACCTGGCATCGGTCATCCTGCAGATGCTGGCGCTCGGCCTTGGCAATATGGAGGCGTTCCCCTTCGTCGAGCCACCTGAGTCACGCCATATCAAGGACGGTCTGACCCTCTTGAAAGAGCTGGAGGCGGTGCGCGAGCTGCCCGCCACCGGCGATCGCGAAGCCAAGCTGCAGCTGACCGAGACCGGTCGCCAGCTCTCGCGCATCCCCCTTGATCCGCGTCTGGCCAAGATGGTGATCAGCGCAGCGCAGACCGGCTGCCTGAGTGAGGTGATGGTGATCACCGCCGCCCTCAGCATTCAGGATCCCCGCGAGCGGCCCATGGAGAAGAAGCAGGCCGCCGACGAGCAGCACAGACGCTTTGAAGACAAGGATTCCGACTTCCTCGCTTTTGTTAACCTCTGGAACTATCTGAAAGAGCAGCAGGATCTCCTTGGCAGCAACCCGTTTCGCCGCATGTGCCAGAAGGAGTTTCTCTCCTACCTGCGGGTGCGCGAGTGGCAGGACATTCACTTCCAGCTGCGCCAGACGGTCAAAGAGCTGGGCTTCAAGGCCAACCAGGAACCGGCAGACTTCAAGACGGTGCACTGTGCGCTCTTGACCGGTCTTTTGAGCCATATCGGCAACAAGGATCTGGAAAAGCCCGAATTCCTCGGGGCCCGCAATGGCCGCTTCCACCTCTTCCCGGCCTCGGGTCTGTTCAAGAAGCCGCCCAAGTGGGTGATGGCCGCCGAGCTGGTGGAGACCTCGCGCCTCTACGCCCGCATCAACGCCAAGATTGAACCGGAGTGGGTGGAGCCGCTGGCGGGGCACCTCATCAAGCTGCACCACAGCGACCCTCACTGGTCGAAGAAAAACGGTGCCGTGATGGCCAAGGAGAAGGTGACCCTCTATGGTCTGACTTTGGTCAACGAGCGCACCATCAACTTCAGCCGCATCGATCCGGCGCTGTGCCGCGAGCTCTTCATCCGCCGCGCGCTGGTGGAGGGGGATTTCGAGACCCGCCACCGTTTCTTCAGCGATAACCGCAAGCTCCTGGCCGAGGTAGAGGCGCTGGAGCACAAATCCCGTCGTCGCGACATTCTGGTGGATGACGAGGATCTGTTCCGCTTCTACGATGCTCGCTTGCCGGAGGATGTGATATCAAGCCGTCACTTCGACAAGTGGTGGAAAGAGGCGCAAAAGCGGGATCCCGAACTGCTCAACTTCGAGAAAGAGATGCTGATGAAGGGGGATGCGGCCCACATCAGCGATCTCGACTACCCCAACTTCTGGCAGCAGGGGCGTCTCAAGCTCAAGCTGACCTATCAGTTCGAGCCGGGGGAGGCGGCGGATGGCGTGACCCTGCATATTCCGCTTCCGCTCCTGAATCAGGTGGAGGTGAAGGGGTTCGAGTGGTTGATCCCGGGGCTGCGTCATGAGCTGCTCGTCGCTCTTATCAAGTCGATGCCAAAGCCGATGCGCAAGAACTTCGTGCCGGCGCCCAACTATGCCGATGCGCTGCTCGCCAGCATCAACCCCGAGCAGGGGCCGCTCTTGGACGAGATGGAGCGTCAGCTGCGCCGCATGACCGGCGTGACCGTGCCCCGTGAATCCTGGGATTGGGCTGCGGTGCCCGATCACCTGAAACTCACCTTCCGTGTGGTGGACGACAAGCACAAGAAGGTGGCGGAAGGCAAGGATCTGGAGGCATTGAAAGAGTCGCTGCGCGGCAAGGTGCAGGAGACCCTGTCGCAAGTGGCGGACGATGATATCGAGCAGTCTGGCCTCACCCTGTGGAGCTTTGGCGAACTGCCGCAAGAGTACAGTCAGAAGCGCGGTGGGTTCGAGGTGAAGGCCTATCCGGCGTTGGTAGACGAGAAGGATTCGGTCGCCATCCAGCTGGTGGAGAGTCCAGTGGTGCAGCAGCAGCTGATGTGGGCAGGCCAACGCCGGCTGGTGCTGCTCAACGTGCCATCTCCCATCAAGTATCTGCAGGAAAAGCTGCCCAACAAGGCCAAGCTCGGGCTCTATTTCAACCCGTTTGGCAAGGTGGCCGAGCTGATTGACGACTGCATCGCCTGCGGCTGCGACAAGCTGATTGAGCAGCACGGCGGCATGGCTTGGGACGAGGCGGGTTTCGAGGCGCTCAAGGAGTATGTCCGCGCCGAGCTCAACGATGCGGTGGTGGAGGTGGCCAAACAGGTGGAAGCCGTGCTGACCCTCTCACATGAGATCAAGAAACGGCTCAAGGGCAAGATGCAGCTCGACACCGCCTTTGCCATGTCGGACATCCAGCAGCAGTTGGGTAACCTCATTCACAAGGGCTTTGTCACCGAGACCGGCTGGCAGCGGCTGCCTGACTTGCTGCGCTACCTGCGGGCCATCGAGCGGCGGCTCGAGAAGCTCGCCATCGATCCCAACCGGGATCGGGTCTACATGCTCAAGGTGCACAGCGTGGAGTCGGAGTACAAGGCACTGCTCGCTAAGATCCCCAAATCCCAGCTGATCCCGGCCGAGGTGGCCAATATTCGCTGGATGATCGAGGAGCTGCGAGTCTCCTTCTTCGCCCAGCAACTGGGGACGCCATACCCCATCTCGGATAAACGGGTGCAGAGCGCCATTGCCCAGTGCTAAGCTGCTATCTATCTGTTTTCTGAGCCATAGTGTGAAAGCAACGGGACGCCAAAGGGAAGGGAGGCCGTCATATGCTGGGGATCTGGTTGGGGGTGGCACTGGTCAACATCAGCGGGTATCAACCCATTGCGGAACAAACCTGGGTGCAGCTCAACCCGGAGTACTATCCGGTGCAGCGCCCCGTGCCGCCCATTTTTGCGGCCTGGCGGGGCAATCAGTTTCCCCCTCTTGAACAGAGAAAGAAGAACGGTCGCTGGCAGATCCTCTTTCCTGCCCGGCTGGTGCCCCCCTTCGATCTGTTCGAAGGGGAGGCCCAGCTCTCCAAGGCGTACCTGGCCAGGCTAAAGCGCATCGATGAGATAGCCTATGGCATGGCGCCCCACCAATCAGTACAGCAAGCCGCCTCCTCGGCCCCCTCGTTCGAAGTCCCGGGCGCTGTCGCCTTTGTCGCCGAGTTCTCCCTGCCTCGGGAGAGGAAGGCGCGGATGCCCCTGGGGGAGCCCTTGCTCGCACGGCTTGGGGGGCAGGTCCCCACCCAGGCCTTGGCAAGACAGGGAGATGCACAGCCCATGGCCACCGCAGATTCTGCCCCTGAGCAGGCGACCCTGACTCTTTCCGCCACGGCGGCAGGGGAGGCATCGCGGGTTTGTCATCAGGTGGCGGCGGGAGAGACCCTGTGGCGTATCGCAAGCCAGCTTCAGTCAAAAGAGGCCGGCGGTTCGGATACTTACAGCTATCTGCTGGCGCTGGTACAGGAAAATCGTGACAGGATGGTCAAAGGGATCCAGGTGCAGGCCGGGCTGCGCCTCTATTGCCCCAAAGCGCAGACTCTGGCGCAATTCGATGCCCTGAGCCCGGCCCAGCGACAGCAGCAGTTTGCCCGTCTGGAGCAGGGGCGTTAGGGGATGGCGAGAGGCGTGGTGGAGTGCCTCTTGGCCAAAGAGGAGTGACGCGGGTTCTTTCCTTGTATCCCCTCCGGGCCCGTGCTAGTATTCGCGCTCGTTTTGCGAGGTGCTGACCGGTCGCAGTCAACACCATACATTCATCTTAAAAGAGATAATCACTATGTCTTTCGTATTCCAAGCTGAAGTCCGTTCTGACCTGGGGAAAGGTGCGAGCCGCCGCCTGCGTCATGCTGACCTGGTTCCTGCCATCGTTTACGGTGCAGGCAAAGAAGCCGTGTCCGTTACCCTGGACCACAAAAAACTGATCCTGGCCCAAGAGAAGCCGGAGTTCTACTCCTCCGAGCTGACCCTGGTCATCAACGGTGAAGAAGTCAAAGTGAACGTGAAGGCTATCCAGCGTCACCCGGTTCGCTACAAGCTGGTTCACCTGGATTTCGTTCGCGTCTAATCGACAACGAACTTTCCTGTGAAGAGGCCACCCAATCGGGTGGCCTCTTTGTTTTTACAGCATTTTTTCCGGGAAAATAAAATACTCAAACAGCACTATTGGTCTTTACTTGTAGGCATGATTGACAGCAGGACACGTGTTGTGGTGCTCTGATGTTCAAGAAGTACTCGGACAAGTCCATTTTTCGGGGCGATGTTGACCGTTATGAAGGGAATCGTACGGACATATATCCTGCTGTTTTCACCTATTCTGCTGCTGGTCCTGGCGGGTGGCTATTTGCTGGGCAATGCACTGATCGAACGCGAGCTCTATCGCGTTCGCAGCGATGAGAACACCTTCCTGGCGCTTGCCAGCGGCCGCCTTGACGGCGAGCTGGCGGTGCCACTGCGCCATGTGCGCAGCATGTCGGAAGAACCCATCCTGCTCGAAGCGGCGGGTCGCAATGACCGTGAGACCCTGGCCGTCCAGTTCACCATCCTGCTGAACCGCAATCCCGACTATGCCCAGGTGCGGTGGCTTGCCCCGGATGGCATGGAGCTAGTGCGCATCGATCGTCAGGGTCAGCGTCTGTGGCGGGTGGCGGACGACCAGTTGCAGAACAAGGGGGATCGTTACTACTTTCGTGATGCCATGGCGCTGCCCTGGGAGCGGGTCTACGTCTCGCCGCTCGATCTCAACGTTGAACACGGGGTGATCGATCGCCCCTTCAACCCCATGATCCGCATTGCCAAGCGTCTGCGCCTTGGGGGGCGTGATCTTGGTTTGCTGCTTATCAACGTCCATGCTGCCCGTATGCTCAAGGAGTTTGCCGACAGCAGTGGCAAGGCAGCCGATCACACCATGCTGTTCAACCAGGACGGATACTGGCTGCGCAGCCCGGACCCATCCCGGGAGTGGGGCTTCATGCTCGAGCGCCCGGATCTCACCCTGAAGTACACTTCCCCCCAGGCCTGGCAGGCGTTCTGGGACGCATCAAACGGCCAGATGGAGTCTGCCGACGGGCTCTGGAGCTGGACCACCCTGTACCCGGCACAGAATCATGATCAGCTGATCTGGAAAGCCGCGTCCCTGGTGCCGCACAGCGAGCTGCAGGCTATTCGCACTCATATCTGGGGGATCATATTGGCCGCCAGCGCCGTGCTGCTGCTGCTGTTGTTTGGTGCCGGTGTGGCTGCACTGGTGCGCAGCAGGCACAAGGAGCAACTGGCCCAGCAGGAAGCGGCCAGGTTGGCACAGGTCAAAGGTGATTTCATCGCCAACATGAGCCACGAGATCCGCACCCCCATGAACGCCATCATGGGGCTGACCTACCTGCTCGAACAGGGAGGGCTCGACGATGGTCAGCATGCCCTAGTGCGCAAAATCCACCAGGCCGGGCAGGCGCTGCTCGGGATCATCAACGACATCCTTGATTTCTCCAAGATTGAGTCGGGTCGGCTCGAGCTTGAGCTGGTGCCATTCAGTCTCGAAGAGGTGCTCGATCACGTGGCTGCCATCATGTCCACTTGCGTTGGCCAGAAGCACCTCGAACTGGTGGTGAGCAGTGCCCCCGAGCCGGTTTCCCATCTGATTGGGGACGCCCTGCGCCTCGAGCAGGTGCTGCTCAACCTGACCGGCAATGCCATCAAGTTTACCGAACGCGGCGAGGTGGAGGTCAAGGTCGTGCTGGAAGCAGAGCAAGACGGCATGGCCACTTTGCTGTTTCGGGTGCGCGACACCGGGATCGGCATTCCCCCCGAGCAGCAGGCCAACATTTTCAATGCCTTCTCCCAGGCAGACTCCTCCACCAGCCGCCGCTTCGGGGGCACCGGGCTTGGTCTGACCATCAGTCGCCGTCTGGTGAACCTGATGGGGGGGACATCGGCGTCACCAGCGAGCTTGGCAAGGGAAGCGAGTTCTGGTTCCGCGTCCGGCTGGAGCAGGTGGAGCGGCCCGAGGCCTTGAACGAGCGTCTGCAGCACATCTCGCTGCTCATCGCCGACGACAATCAGGTGACCCGCGACGCCCTGTCGATGACGGTGGGTTCCCTCGGATGGCAGTCGCGGGTGGTGGAGTCCGGTGAGCAGGCGCTGCACCATCTGCTGCGCCAGGGGGAGCGTTCCGACGTGATCCTGCTCGACTGGATCATGCCGGGCATGGACGGGCTCGAGACCTGCCTAGCCATTCGCCGCGCCTTCGAGCAGCAGGAGCGTTCACCCATCATCATCATGGCGACCGCCTATTCCCAGGATGAACTGATGCACCGCCCCGGCTCGGATCAGGTGGATCTGGTACTGCACAAACCGGTCACCGGCTCCAGTCTTTACAATGCGGTGGCGCGTCTCATCCACGAGAAGCGCGAGCATGTGGAGCCCCTTGAGAGTGGCCAGCGCCGTCTGCGCCTGCCGGGCGTGCACATACTGCTGGTGGATGACAGCGACATCAACCTTGAGGTGGCGACCCGCTTGCTGCAACGGGAGGGGGCCGAGGTGATCACCGCCATCGACGGGGAGCGAGCCC
This sequence comes from Aeromonas sp. s6, assembly GCF_040907815.1. Classification (NCBI taxonomy): domain Bacteria; kingdom Pseudomonadati; phylum Pseudomonadota; class Gammaproteobacteria; order Aeromonadales; family Aeromonadaceae; genus Aeromonas; species Aeromonas sp. s6. The sequence continues at coordinate 107,447 of NZ_JBFOCN010000121.1, read as the reverse complement.
TGGCCTGCCTGGCAGATCCGGCCCGGCGCATCGATCTGGTGCTCATGGATGTGCAGATGCCGGTGATGGATGGCTACGAGGCGACCCGTCGCCTGCGCCTGCTGCCGGGGCGGGAGGAGACTCCCGTGCTGGCTCTCACCGCAGGGGTATTCAAGGATCAGCGGGAGGCGGCATTGGCCTCTGGCATGAACGACTTCATCGCCAAGCCGCTCGATGTGGAGCAGCTCATCGCGACCTTGCTACGTTATCTGCCGGACTGCGTCCTGCCGCTCACTGTGAGCGACGAACTACTCCCCCACGAGCCGGTGGCCGGCATCGATATCGATACCGGACTGCGCAACTGGGGTGAAGCCTCTGTCTACCTCAAATACCTGCGCCGTTTTCGCGATGACTACATGACGGTCGGTACCGTGTTGCCGGGTTACATCGCCCAGCACGAGACCGATGCTGCCGCGAGCCTGACCCATAAGCTCAAGGGGGTGGCGGGCAGTCTGTCGCTCACCGATGTGGCGCGTATCAGTGCCGAGTTGAACGAGGCCATCGAGCAGGGGAGCGACACCAGCCAGCTTATCGCGCCCTTCCTTGAGGCCCTGGAGCGGGCACAACACTCCATTGATACCTATGCCGGGCGCGAGCCGGGCGCGGTCAGCTCCCCGCTGGCCCAGGAGGAGGCGCGGGAGGTCTGCCTGCACGCCCTGCATCAGGCCCTGGTGAGCGAGGATCTGGATCTGATTGAGCCTGCGCTGAGCCAGGCAAGGAGTCACTTGCCTTGCGAGCTGGTGAGCGAGATAAGCGCAGCCCTGGAGCTGTTCGACATCCCGTTCGCCACCCGCAAGCTGGAGGATTATCTGGAGGATCGGGAGGAACCTGCGCCATGAGTCGACCGCGCGTGCTGATCATCGACGACGAGCCGAGCAACCTCGGGTTGCTGCGGCAAATCCTCAAGGAAGAGTACAACCTCTTCTTTGCCAAAGGGGGAGAGGAGGGGTTGGCCGCCGTGGGGCGTCACGAGCCGGCACTTATCCTGCTGGACGTGCGCATGCCCGACATGGATGGTTACGGGGTGTGCCGCCGGCTCAAGGCCGATCCGGCTCATGCCGGGATCCCGGTGCTCTTTATCACCGCGAGCGACAACGCAGACAGCGAGAGCCAGGGGTTCGAGGCGGGCGGAGTGGATTATATCTACAAGCCGGTCTGTCCGAGCACGGTGCGTGCCCGGGTGCGCAATCATCTCTCCCTGGTGCGCCTCGATCAGCTCGAGTGCAGCTATCGCACCGCCATCGTCATGCTGAGCGAGGCGGGCCACTACAACGACACCGACACCGGGGTGCATATCTGGCGCATGGCCGCTTACGCCCGGGCCCTGGCTGATGCGGCGGGCTGGAGCCCGGAGCAGTCGGATCTGCTGGAGCTGGCGGCCCCCATGCACGACATGGGCAAGATTGGTATCCCCGATCACATCCTCAAGAAGCCCGGCCCCCTCACCGAGGAGGAGTGGGTCATCATGCGAAGTCACCCGCGCATCGGTTACGAGATCTTGAGGCGATCCGATGCCCCCATTTTTCGCATGGCGGCGGAGATTGCCCTGCACCACCACGAGAAATGGGACGGCTCCGGCTATCCCGCCGGCGAGACCGGTGAGGGGATCCCCGAGGCGTCGCGGATAGTGGCCATCGCTGACGTCTTTGACGCCCTGAGCGTGCGTCGCCCCTACAAAGAGCCCTGGCCCCTGGACCGGGTGCTGGCTACCATGCGCGATGGTGCAGGCCAGCACTTCGATCCCCGGCTGCTCTCCCGTTTTCTCGAGATCATGCCGGAGATCTTGCGCCTCAAGGCGCAATGGGATGCCCGCGAGGAGCGGGGGGATTACCAGATGGGCTGTGTCAGATAGGGATTGCTGGCCCGTTCGTGACCAAAGGTGGAGCTCGGGCCATGGCCCGGAATAAAGACGATCTCATCCCCGAGCGGCAGCAGGGTCTCGGTGATCGACTTGATCAGCGTCCCGTGATCCCCGCGCGGGAAATCGGTGCGGCCTATGCTGCCCGCAAAGAGCACATCCCCCACCCAGGCGAGGCGTTCTGCCTGGCAGAGCAGCACGATGTGGCCCGGAGTGTGGCCCGGGCAGAAATAGACCTCCAGCTCGCATTTGCCAACCTGTACCTTGTCACCCTGTTCGAGCCAGCTATCCGGTGTAAAGGCCGGAGTATGGGCAAAGCCGAACATCTGGCTCTGCTGGGGCAGGATATCGAGCCAGAAGGCATCCTCCTTGTGGGGGCCGGTAATGGCGACACCGGTTCTCTCGCGCAGCTCGGCGGCGGCGCCCACGTGATCCAGATGGCCGTGAGTCAGCAGGATATGGGTGAGGGTCAGCCCCCGTTTGGCAATAGCGGCCAGCAGCTTGTCCGCCTCGCCGCCGGGATCGACGAGGGCAGCCTGGCGGGTCTCGTCACACCAGATAAGAGAACAATTCTGGGCGAACTGGGTGACCGGGATCACCTCGAACTTCAACATGTGGGACTCTCCTGAGGGGTCTGAAGGGGGGAGCGTTTGGCGAAGAAGGCGAGGCAGGCCTCCTTGTCACCACGAAACAGGATCCGCTCGCGCTTGTTGTCCAGCTGATAGCGGTACATGGGGTCATAGTAGCGAGTCAGCAGCAGCCTGATCCAGACCAGATGGGCGCGGGTGTCCCCGCTCTGGGCCTGCTCCCTGAGGGCGGCCTGCAACAGCCCATCGAGCTCGCGATAATCCTTGTCCCCGAGTCGGCGCTTGAGCCTGGCCATGGCGTCGGTGAGGTAGCCGGCAAACAGCGGCCAGCCTGCATCTGGCCCATGGAACTCCAGATAGCGCAGCCAGAGATCCTGCACGTAATCGGTGCGGATCTGCTCGGCCCGTGCCTCCTGCGGCACCTCCACCACCACCAGAGGAGCCCGGCACATGGCCTCATAAAGGTTGAGTGGCAGGGCGCAGCGACCGATGAGACGGCTCTCGTCTTCCAGCACAAACTGTGATTCCCCCCGGTTGCGACGCTGAAGCAGCTCGATGGCAAGCCGGTTTTCGAAGTCGATGTTGCCGGGTTGCCCACCCGGCAGCTGGCCAAACGACGACCCCCTGTGACGGGCGTGCCCTTCCAGATCCACCGCCTGGGTGATGTGCGCCAGCATGTGGGTCTTGCCGGAGCCGGTCATGCCGGTCAGCACGGTCCAGTCGCACTCTGCACTGGCCTTCGCCTGGGTGTCGATGAGAAAGTGGCGCAGCGCCTTGTAGCCGCCCGCGACCCGGGGGCGGGTGACGCCGGCCTCGGCCAGCCACTGTTGTACGGTTTGCGAGCGCAGGCCGCCGCGAAAACAGTAGAGCAGGGCGTCGGGTTGCTGGCGCAACCTGGCCAGCCAGCCTTCCATGCGCGCGGCGCGCACCGCGCCACCTACCAGTTGATGGCCCAGGGTGATGGCTGCGGCCTGTCCCTCCTGCTTGTAACAGGTACCGACCCGGGCACGTTCCTCGTCCGTCATCAGCGGCAGGCTGACGGCGGTGGGAAAGGCCCCTTCCTTGAACTCGACGGGGGCACGCAGATCGATGAGTGGAACCTCATCCAGAAAGATCCGGGCGTAATCCGTGGCCAGTGGCAGGGCACTCATTGGACAACCTCGATGAGCTGGTTGCCGGTGCGGGCCTGCAACTGGCCGATGGGAGAGAGGGTCAGCCCTGCCTGTGCGGCAATGGCAAGGAGCTCGGCTTCACTTTCTTTACCGACGGCTACCAGCAGGCCGCCGCTGGTCTGCGGGTCGCACAGGATGTTGCGGGTGCGATCATCCATGGCGCCCAGCTTGTCACCATAGGAGTCGAAGTTGCGCAGGGTACCGCCCGGTACGCAGCCCTCACTCAGGTAGTAATCCACCTCGTCCAGCAGCGGCAGCGCCTTGAAGTCCAGACGGGCACTGACGCCGGAACCTTCGCACATCTCCAGCAGGTGGCCTGCCAGTCCAAAACCGGTCACGTCGGTCATGGCGTGTACGCCGGGGAGGGCGGCGAAGCGCTGGCCAATCTTGTTGAGGGTGCACATGGTATCCGGGGCCAGTTGCTCATGCTCGGGCTTGAGCTTGCCCTTCTTCTGGGCCGTGGTGAGGATGCCGATACCGAGGGGTTTGGTCAGATAGAGGGTGTCACCCACCTTGGCAGTGTCGTTCTGCTTGATGGCGTTGAGCGGCACGATACCGGTCACCGCGAGGCCGAAGATGGGCTCGGGGGCATCGATGCTGTGGCCACCGGCGAGCGAGATACCCGCCTCGTGGCACACCTGGCGGCCGCCGTCGATCACCTGCTGGGCCACTTCCGGCGCCAGCGTGTTGATGGGCCAGCCGAGGATGGCGATGGCGACGATGGGCTTGCCGCCCATGGCATAGATGTCGCTGATGGCATTGGTGGCGGCGATGCGACCGAAGGTGAAGGGATCGTCGACGATGGGCATGAAGAAGTCGGTGGTGGAGACGATGCCCTGGCCGTTGCCGATGTCGACCACGGCGGCGTCATCTTTGCTGCTGTTGCCGACCACCAGGGTGGGGTCGTCAAAGCCCGGGATCTGGCTCTTCAAGATGGTGTCGAGCACCTTGGGGGAGATTTTGCAACCGCAGCCAGCGCCGTGGCTGTATTGGGTCAGACGAATGGAAGACATGCTTTCCCCTTGTGTGGGCAGACTTGCGTGTGCCAATAACTGCTGTGGCACCGTCAAATGTGCGCGCAAAAATAGGGTGGCCCTGGCGGCCTGTGAACACAGTGATGTCAGGCTGCCTGGCAGGACGGGAGGAGGGCAAGAATGCGCCGGCGAAGCCCCGCCGAGGACCACAGGACGGGCCATTATGCCACAGACGGCCCTCTTGATTCGAACTGGAATTCACACAAAGCTCAGGGGATTGTCGGGTTCAAAAAGAGCCGTACTCTTCGCCTTGCTCAGGCTAGTCCCACTTTGAGCCGCCCCGACGGCGTGCCTGTCTTGCATCGGGGCAGCATGTGGTGACGGAAGCTAGCCAGCTTGCTCCATCACTGGTTGGGGAGCCTTGCCTAGCCGGCGCAGGCGCCGTTGCAGCGGCCGCTCCAGCAGGGTGTAGCTCAGCGCCGAGAGCCCGATCAGTACGGCGAGCATCAACAGGGTGGCCAGCACGCCCAGCAAGGGGTTGGTCTGGGCGTACCACCACGCGGTGAGCCCCGGCGCCAGATAGTGGACAAGCTCGCAGCCGGTGAGCAGCACCAGCGCGTGCAGCAGGTAGATGGAGTAGGAGAGATCCCCCAGCCAGTTGGTGAAGCGGTTATCCAGGAGGCGCAGCAGCGGGCTCTGGCGATCGCCCTGGCAGGCGGCAATCCAGATCAGCAACACGTAGGCGCTGATCAATAGCAGGGTCAGCTGCGGCGTCATGGTGAACTGCATCAGCGCGAAGGGGAGCAAAAAGGCGAGCAGCAGCGGCAGATCCCGCTGCATCATGGGCCACTGGCGGGCAGCCTTCACCTTCGGCAGCAGCCAGAGGCCGAGCACGAATTCACTCACCCCGCGCCCGATGGCCAGCGCCCCGCTGGTGACATCCAGGGTACCGCGACTGTGCACGATAAAGGCCAGCACCGTCAGGGCCAGCAAGGGGGCGAGGTTGCTCCAGCGGCTGCGGGTGACGGCGAGGGGAATGAGCCGCGGAAACAGCAGATAGCTAATCCACTCCACGCTGAGCGACCAGGCGGCGAAGTTCCAGGTCAATCCGTGATCGGTCACCACCTGCAGCAGCAACAGGCTGCTTGGCAGCGCCTCGGTCGGGGTAAAGGGTGAGCCGAACGGAGGCATTCCTTCCCACTCCCACATCTTGAACAGGGGGCCGGCGTAGAAGCCAATCCCATGGTGGGCCTTGTAGAGCTCCCAGCCCACCAGCAGCAGCAGGGTCACCAGGTAGAGGGGATAAACCCGGGTCAGCCGCAGCCAGAGGAAGCGGCCATAACTTATGGTGCGGGGGGCGTGCGGGCGAAGGCCTCCCCGTAGACGTGGGCCAGCACCAGCCCGCTCAAAATAAAGAACAGATCGACCCAGAGGTAGCCGTTCTCGATGAGTTGGGTGTGGCCGGCGATCGACTCCATCCACTGGGGAAAGAGCAGCAAGCGGGCATGGAACAGCACCACCATCAGGGCAGCAATGCCCCGCAGCGGCGTCAACAGCGGCAATGATTGATTCATGACGGGATCCTTGATGATGTTCAGCTTGGCCTGACATCGATTTTTGTTGTGGTGCCGCTCATCAACCCTGATGAGTCGGCTGCCCCGGCTTGGCGGCCACAGGCGGGATCACCCTACCTAAAAGAGAGTCATACGAGTGTGGTTGCCGTCATGAATGGGCGTTTATCATCCCAAAACCAGCATGGGATAGGGACGCATCGAAAATAGAGAGGGGATCTAGACTAGGGAAGTCATCCCTCTGAGCGTCAGGAACATCCTCATGAAACTCTATGCCCACCCCTTCTCGTCCTACAGCCAGAAAGTGCTGATCGCTCTCTACGAGAATGCCACCCTGTTCGAATACCGGAACCTCGAAGAGCCAGCGGCCAGCGCCGAACTTGCCGCCCTTTGGCCACTCAAGCGCTTCCCGGTGTTGCTGGATGATGGTCGCTGCATCCTCGAGAGCAGCACCATCGTCGCCCATCTGCAGGCGCACCATCCGGGCCCCGTCAGCCTGATCCCGCCCGGCGATGCGGGTCTGGAGGTGCATATGCTGGATCGCGTCTTCGACAACTATGTGATGACGCCGATGCAAAAAGTGGTGCTGGATGCGCTGCGCCCGGTCGCGGATCGTGACAGCTATGGCGTAGCGGAGGCCCGCGAGCTGCTCAATCAGATCTACCCCTGGCTTGATCAGCGACTGGAAGGACGCCACTGGATTGCCGGCGCAGACTTCACGCTAGCCGATTGCGCCGCCGCCCCTTCGCTCTTCTACGCCGACTGGGCCCACGAGATCCCGGCTGGCTATGGCCGTCTGTGTGCCTATCGCGCCCGTCTGCTCAATCATCCCTCCATCGTGCGGGTGGTGGAGGAAGCGAGGCCATTTCGACACTACTTCCCGCTGGGCGCGCCAGCGCGTGATTGAGCGGGATGACTTGTGGTGGGCGAGTATTGTCGCCCCAGGCAATGTGCGAGGCGGACAGGGGCATGGCGTGATCCATTGCAGGGGAAAATAGCAATATTCGTTAAAATGAGTGGATATGCGTTTATGGCTGATATTTCCCCGAGGATTTTTGAATGTTGATGCGTAATATTTCATGCTTTTGCATAAAGCAAATGCCGGGCATGTCTCTGCTGGTGGGTTGTGTAGTGAAAGAGAGATGAGAATCGGGTTAACGATACGGCAACCTTTGATTGAGGATGGCTGTCGTCAGTCGAAGAGGAGGGATGGGGGCAGCAATCGCTGTTGGTGGCAAAGTCGGGGGGGAGGTTGTCTCTTTGGCGGCCGCATAAAAAAAGCCCGCTACGATCGCGGGCTTCTTGATGGCTTGCCGGACCCGGAACTGGAACCGGGGGCAAGGGAGGTCAGCGCTGGTCTGCTCGGCTTAGCGGGCGCGCACTACCAGCCCCTTGAGGTAGAAGCCTTCCGGATAGGCGGTGCCGATGGGGTGATCGGATGCCTGGGAGAGGAGCTCCAGGATCTGGGCGTCGCGACCGGCATCGAGGGCTGCATCGGCGACGATCTTCTGGAACAGGCTCTGCTCCATCAGGCCGGAGCAGGAGTAGGTCAAGAGCACGCCACCCGGCGCCAGCAGCTGGAACGCCAGCATGTTGATGTCCTTGTAGCCGCGGCAGGCGCCCAGCAGCTGGGCCTTGCTCTCGGCAAACTTGGGCGGGTCCAGCACGATGACATCGAACTTCTCGCCCTTTTCGCGATATTCGCGCAAGAGCTTGAAGACGTCGTGACGCACGAACTGGGTGTTGCTGGTATCGAGACCGTTCAGTTCGGCGTTCTGGCGGGCGATGTCCAGCGCATTCTGGGAGAGATCGACGTTGACTACCTCCTTGGCACCGCCCTGGAGGGCATAGACCCCGAAACCGCCGGTGTAGCAGAAGCAGTTGAGCACCCGCTTTCCTTCAGTGTATTTCGCTGCGGCAAGGCGGTTATCCCGCTGATCCAGATAGAAACCCGTCTTGTGACCGTTACGAATATCGACCAGGATCTTGACGCCGCCGTTCTCCTCGATGACCACGGGGTCGGTCGGGGTCTCGCCATGGATGACGCCGGTGCGCTCCTTCAGCCCTTCCTTCTTGCGCACGGCCACGTCGGAGCGCTCATAGATGCTGCACTCGGGGTAGAGGGTACGCAGGGCTTGCGTGATCAGCTCGCGCTGGAACTCGGCACCGGCAGAGAGAATTTGGCACACCAGGAAGTCGGCGTAGCGGTCGATGGTCAGGCCCGGCAGACCGTCGGATTCGGCGGCGCAGAGGCGATAGCCGGTGAGGCCCTGGCGCTTGATGAGCCCGTCACGGGACTCCTGCGCATATTTGAGGCGACGGATGAAGAAGTCGAGATCGACGTTCTCATCCTTGTCGAAGGTCCAGACCCGGGCACGGATCTGGGAGCTGCCGGACCAGGCGCCACGGGCGAGCCATTTGCCGTCATGGGTGAAGATCTCGACGGTATCGCCGTCAACGGGGTTGCCCTGCACCCGCTCAATGCCCTTGGAGAAGATCCAGGGGTGGCGACGCAGCAGGGATTTTTCGCGGCCTTTGACGAGATAGATGGAAGCGCTCATGGGTAGTTGCCGATGGTAGAAAAGAAGGGGGCATATAGTAGGGGCTGTGAGGGTAGGCACGCAAGCCGCGTCTACCGGGATCCATGCATCCTCACGCGGTCAGGGTCGGATGGGCTGTTTCGCGTGTCCCCAGCGCCTGGCCCAGACGCGGCAGGCCATCTGGACGATGGCCTGCCGGAGGGGTCAGATCCGCAGGCCGGTCAGCGCCTGACCGAGTTCGCTGGCGGTTCCCTTGAGGCCGGTGGTGCCGGCGACCGCCGCGCTGGCGGACTCCTCCACCCGGCTTGACTCGTGGCGCACCTTGTCGAGGTTGCGGGTGATCTCCTCTGCCACCGAACTCTGCTCTTCGCTGGAGGTGGCGATCTGGGTGCTCATCTCCAGCACCGCATCGCTGTGGTTGCTGAGCCGCTCGATGTCCATGCCCACTTCGGTGATGAGCTGCTGGCTGTCGGCGGCGCGCCCTACCGTCTTCTCCATGATGTCGTTCAGCGCCCCGGTACCGGCCTGGAGCTCCTCGATCATCTGCTGGATCTCCACGGTCGCCTGCTGGGTGCGGCTGGCGAGGGTGCGCACCTCGTCGGCCACCACCGCAAAGCCGCGTCCCTGTTCACCAGCCCGGGCGGCCTCGATGGCGGCGTTGAGGGCCAGCAGGTTGGTTTGCTGGGAGATGGCGTTGATGACGTTGACCACTTCGTTGATGCGATTGGCGTTGTGAGTCAGCCGCTCGACCGCGCCCGAGGCATTGCCAATCTCGTCTGCCAGGGTGCGGATGGCGGTAATGGTACGTGCCACCCGCTGTGCCCCGTGAGTCGCCTCGTCGCTGGACTGGCGGGTTTGCAGCAGGGTGTCGTTGGCGTTGCGGGCTACCTCGCGAATGGCGGCGGACATCTGCTCCATGGCGGCGGCCAGGGAGTCCATGTGCTGGCGCTGGGCACGGGCAAGCTGCTCGCCGTCGCTGGCATGCTCGCGAAACTCATCTGCGGCCAGGGTAAGGGCATCGGCGGACTCTTCCACCAGTTGCACTATCTTGTGCTGGCGGTCGGTGAAGGTGTCGATGCTGCCCGCCAGAATGGAGAACTCGTCCCGCACCGGGAAGAAGTTGAGCCGGAAGGTGAGATCGCCGTTCGCTACCGTCTGCAATGCCTTGTTGGTGGAGTAGAGGGCCCCCGAGACAAAGGTCATCAGATAGTGGGTGATGAGGGCCAGCAGGGCGGCCAGCACCGCGATGATGGTGAGCGTGGTGCCCTGACCATCCCAGAGGGCGTAGTGACTCGTATCCAGGGTGCCGGAGACGACGCCCGCCTGACCTGCGCTGGCGCCATAGCGATAGATGTTCCCCTGCTGGCTAAGGCCGGTGGCCGCGCCAGGCGTGAGTACGAGATCCGCGGGCAGGGTAAGGGTCGGCTGCTGGCTCACCAGCTGGGCCGTGGTCTCGACCCGCCCTTTTAGCTGATCCACTCTGAGCTGCATCGCCTGATCATGGCCGTCGGCCAGCAGGTACCAGGTGAGGAAGGCGATGAACACCAGGGGGCACCAGAAGGTGATGAGAAATTTCTCGCTGATCGTGAGGTGAATGAGATAACGGTCAACCCACCGAAACTTTACTTCTTTCATAATGGTATTGCGTCCTGCAAGGGGAAGAGAGTGTCGCGCTCATTATCGCCCCGGGGAAAAATTACTTAAGGGAAAGGTGTGATAAATGGGAGAGCAATCGTTTGTCGTGCGGGTGTGGGGTCAGGTTCAGGGGGTGGGGTTTCGCTACTTCACCCGGGAGCGGGCGCTGCAACTGGGGCTGCGGGGGCATGCCTACAACCTGGAAGATGGTTCGGTGGAAATCCTGATTGCCGGTCCCGAACAGAAGGTACAGATGATGCTGGGCTGGCTTGAGCACGGTCCCCGAACCGCCACCGTCACCCGAATGGAGTGCACCCAGGCGTTGCCACCCACCGGAACCGGTTTTCATACCAACTAGCCGGGAGGGTTCATGGGGGAGAGCGGGATTGCTCAGGCCAACCGGCTCGTTGGGCAATATCGGGGGGCGACCCTGGCACTGCGCCAGCACAAGGGGATGGAAGAGGTGCATGCCTACCGGATAGCGGCCCGCCGCCTGCTGGCGCTGCTCGCCCTGTGGCGACCCCTCATTCATGAGCCCGAGCTGGAGCGGCGATTGGCCCGTGCTGTCGGCAAGCTCTCCGCCCTGCGCGATGCCCAGGTCTATGCGCAGCATCATGGTGGCTCGCTTCGGCAGAACCGCTTGCCACGGGTCCCCCTGTTGACCGGCCCGCTGGCCCGTTGGCTGGCCCGACTGGAAGAGGTACCCGTCGGTGTCGATCTCTTGCCGCTGTTTCAGCTGCATCTGGCGCTGTCACTGTCGGAGGCACTGGCTAAGACCTCCTCCCTTCCTGTGGGCATCAGGGCGAAACTTCGGTGCTGGCACCGGCTGCGTCTGGTGCTGAAACAGGCGCGCTACGGGATGGAGCTGCTGACAGCACAGGGGGGAGGGGATCCGGCCTGGTTGTCTATGCTGGTGAGCTGGCAGGAGCGGCTTGGGCAATTGCAGGACAGACGCCAATGGCTCAGACGCCTTGGGGGCGAAACGGGGCGGGGCCAGCAACGGCGAGCCCTGAAAACAGAGATCCGCTGCCAACTACTGCAACTGGATTGCCATCAGGCGGAGCTGGTCGGCCTTCGCATGGCATTGCTGCAGAGCGGGCAGTAAGCACCCCACAAGATAAAAAAAGAGAGGCCATTGGCCTCTCTTTTCATTGGGACTGTCCGGGAAGGGGCGTATTACTTCACGCGCATGCCCGGCTGAGCACCTTCCTGGGGCTCGAGGATCCAGAGATCCTTGCCGCCCGGACCTGCCGCCAGCACCATACCTTCGGACATGCCAAAGCGCATTTTGCGCGGGGCCAGGTTGGCCACCATCACGGTCAGCTTGCCTTCCAGATCTTCCGGGTTGTAGGCGGACTTGATACCGGCAAAGACCTGACGGGTTTCGCCGCCGATATCCAGTTGCAACTTCAGCAGCTTCTCGGCTTCCGGCACCGCTTCGGCTTTCTTGATCAGCGCCACCCGCAGGTCAATCTTGGCAAAGTCGTCGTAGGTGATGGTCTCGCTGATGGGATCGTCCACCAGGGGGCCTGCCGGCTTCTTGCTCTGCTCCTTGGCGAGATCTTCCTTGGACGCTTCCACCATGGCATCCACCTTGGCGGACTCGATGCGGGAGAAGAGTGCCTTGAAGGGGGCGACGCCGTGGTCGACCAGAGGGGCGGCGATGCCATCCCAGGTCAGGGTTTCGCCAAGGAAGGCTTCGGCGCGCTCGGCCAGTTGCGGCATGACGGGCTTCAAGTAGGCCATCAGCACGCGGAACAGGTTGATGCCGACGGAGCAGACGGCTTGCAGCTCGGCATCCGCCCCTTCCTGCTTGGCGATGACCCAGGGAGCCTTGTCGTCCACATAGCGGTTGGCCTTGTCGGCCAGTGCCATGATCTCGCGGATGGCGCGACTGAATTCGCGCGCTTCATAGGCTTCGGCGATGCTGGCGCTGGCGTTGGCAAACTCGGCGTAGAGTGCGGGCTCGGCGCAGGTGGCGGCCAGCTTGCCGTCAAAACGCTTGGCGATAAAGCCGGCGTTGCGAGAGGCCAGGTTGACCAGCTTGTTGACCACGTCGGCGTTGACGCGGGAGACGAAGTCTTCGAGGTTCAAGTCCAGATCGTCGATGCGGCTGTTGAGCTTGGCGGCGTAGTAGTAACGCAGGCACTCCGGATCCAGGTGCTTGAGATAGGTGGACGCCTTGATAAAGGTGCCCTTGGACTTGGACATCTTGGCGCCGTTGACGGTCACATAGCCGTGCACGTTGACCTTGGTCGGCTTGCGGAAGTTCGCGCCTTCCAGCATGGCCGGCCAGAACAGGCAGTGGAAGTAGGCGATGTCCTTGCCGATGAAGTGATAGAGCTCGGCGTCGGAGTCCGCTTTCCAGTAGCTGTCGAAGTCGATGTCGCCGTGCTTCTTGCACAGGTTCTTGAACGACGCCATGTAGCCGATGGGGGCGTCCAGCCAGACATAGAAGTACTTGCCGGGGGCACCGGGAATTTCGAAGCCGAAGTAGGGGGCGTCACGGGTGATGTCCCACTGCTGCAGGCCGCTTTCGAACCACTCTTGCATCTTGTTGGCCATCTCTTCCTGGATGGCGCCGGAGCCGCGTACCCAGTCGGCGAGCCAGGCTTCGAACTGGGGCAGGTCGAAGAAGTAGTGCTCGGAGTCCTTCATCACCGGGGTCGCACCGGAGACGGCGGATTTCGGATCAATCAGCTCGGTCGGGCTGTAGGTGGCGCCGCAAGCGTCGCAGTTGTCACCGTACTGATCGGGGGACTTGCACTTGGGGCAGGTGCCTTTGACGAAGCGATCCGGCAGGAACATGGATTTTTCCGGATCGAACAGTTGGGAGATGGTGCGGATCTTGATTTTGCCGGACTCTTTGAGGCGGCCATAGATCACGCCAGCCAACTCGCGGTTCTCGTCGCTGTGGGTGGAGTGGTAGTTGTCGAAGCTGATGTTGAAACCGGCAAAATCCCCCTGGTGCTCCTGGGAGACGGCTGCAATCATCTCTTCCGGCGAGATCCCCATCTGCTGAGCCTTGAGCATGATGGGCGTACCGTGGGCATCGTCGGCACAGACGAAATGCACCTGATGGCCACGCATTCGCTGATAACGAACCCAGATATCGGCCTGGATGTGTTCCAGCATGTGGCCGAGATGGATGGAGCCGTTGGCATAGGGGAGGGCGCAGGTTACCAGCATTCTACGAGGATCAGTTGCCATAATACGTTCTTTATGTGCCTGTTGGGATGATACAGTGCCGTGCATGTTACCCGAATTGGGGGCGGCCTGCCTAGGGTTGTGGCCCCCGGTGCCCTGACTGGCGGCATCACGATGACGTCGGCAAGCCACTGATTTATGTGCGGTAACCGTTCACCTCAGCATAACGACAACATAATGGGGAGTTAATGGTGATTGATTCAGTAAAACAGATCCTGGCCGAATTTAAGCCGGCAGGATGGGGCAAGGATCTGGTCGCGGCCGGTTTTGTGCGTTCCGTCGAGCGGCACGAACAGACCCTGGCCATCACGCTGGTGCTGCCCTTTGCCGGCCAGTCCCTGTTTGAACAGATCAAAGAGGAGTTCGATTCCCGGCTGCGCAGCGCAACCGGCGCGACCCGCATCGACTGGACGGGGGAGATAGACGTGGCCAGCATGCCCCGCGCGCAGCAACTGGCGGCGGTGCAGGGGATCCGCAATATCCTGGTGGTTGCCTCCGGCAAGGGAGGGGTGGGCAAGTCCACTACCGCGGTCAACCTGGCGCTGGCGCTGCAAAAAGAGGGGGCGCGGGTCGCCCTGCTGGATGCGGACATCTATGGCCCCTCCATCCCGACCATGACGGGGACCCTCAAGGAGCGCCCTGTCAGCTTTGATGGCAAGTTGATGGAGCCGGTGATGGCCTGCGGCATCAAGAGCAACAGCATCGGTTATCTGGTGGCCGAGCAGGATGCCACCATCTGGCGCGGTCCCATGGCGAGCAAGGCACTCGGGCAGATCCTGCACGAGACCCGCTGGGGCGAGGTGGACTACCTGGTGGTGGACATGCCCCCGGGCACCGGCGATATCCAGCTGACGCTGGCCCAGCAGGTGCCCACCACGGCGGCGGTGATCGTCACGACGCCCCAGGATGTGGCGCTGGCAGATGCCCGCAAGGGGATTGCCATGTTCAACAAGGTCAATGTGCCTGTGCTTGGCATCGTCGAGAACATGAGTTACCACGTCTGCAGTGCCTGCGGGCATCACGAGCCGTTGTTCGGTACCGGCGGTGGCCAGAAGATGGCGGAGCAGTATCACGTGGCGCTGCTTGGTCAGTTGCCGCTGCATATCGACATTCGCCAGCACATGGATGACGGCTGCCCCACCGTGTTCGGTGCGCCGGATGGCGAGCTGTCACAGACTTACCTGAAACTGGCTCGCCGGGTAGGGGCCGAGCTCTATTTCAGCGCAAAACCGATTGCGACCCCGCTCTACACGGTGGCGCTGGACGAATAATCGGCGTTCGGCCAAGGGGGACGGATTTGGGGTGGGCATGGCCACCCCTTTTTCATATAATGGATCGGTTTAAACAATCCCCAGTGCTCTTCTCTTTAGGTATTTTCAATGTCTGATACTCAACATTCCTGCGTGATCATCGGTATTGCTGGTGCATCCGCGTCCGGCAAGAGTCTTATCGCCCAAACCATCTATGAAGAGCTGGTGGCCGAGCTGGGAGCGGGTCAGATTGGTGTGATCACCGAGGATTGCTACTACCGTGATCAGACCCACCTGACCATGGAAGAGCGGGTCAAGACCAACTATGACCACCCCAATGCCCTGGATCACGATCTGCTGGTGCAGCATCTGACCCAGCTGACGCAAGGGGAGGCGGTCAACATCCCCCAGTACTCCTATACCGAGCACACGCGCATGACCGAGGTCACTACCTTTGCACCGCGCCGTGTCATCATCCTCGAAGGGATACTGCTGTTGACCGACAGCCGCCTGCGCGAACTGATGGACGCCTCCATCTTCATGGATACCCCGCTCGACATCTGTTTGCTGCGCCGTCTGGTGCGCGATGTGCAGGAGCGCGGTCGTACCATGGACTCCGTACTCAAGCAGTATCAGAAGACTGTGCGTCCCATGTTCATGCAGTTCATCGACCCGTCCAAGCAGTATGCCGACGTGATCGTGCCCCGTGGCGGCAAGAACCGCATCGCCATCGACATGCTCAAGGCGCGTATCCGCCATATGTTGATTGGTTGAGAGAAAACAAGCCGGGTGATGCCCGGCTTTTTTTAATGAATCTTTTGTCAGGAGAGTCGCAGAATGCGTCTTTGTGATACCGATATCGAACGGCACCTGGATGAAGGCAAGATCGTCATCGAGCCGCGGCCCGGTGTTGAGCGGATCAGCGGCGTCAGCGTCGATGTGCTGCTGGGCAACGAGTTTCGGGTGTTTCGCGATCATACCGCGCCTTACATCGACCTTGGCGGTACCAGTGCCGAGATGGCCGATGCCATCGAGCGGGTGATGAGCGAGGAGATCCACGTGCCGGACGGTGAAGCCTTCTATCTGCACCCGGGTCAGCTGGCGCTGGCGGTGACCTATGAATCGGTTACCTTGCCCGCCGATATTGTCGGCTGGCTGGATGGTCGCTCCTCCCTGGCGCGCCTGGGCCTCATGGTGCACGTCACCGCCCACCGCATCGATCCGGGCTGGTCCGGCCGCATCGTGCTGGAGTTTTACAACGGCGGCAAGTTGCCTCTGGCCCTGCGTCCCAAGATGAAGATCGGTGCCCTGAACTTCGAGATGCTGTCAGGTACCGCGGCTCGCCCGTACAACAAACGGGAAAATGCCAAATACAAGAGTCAGCAAGGGGCTGTGGCCAGCCGGATCAACCAGGATTGATCCCCGCACCGTGCGGCTTGTCTATCGAGGAGGGTGCCAAGGCACCCTCTTTTTTATCTGACAAAAGGAAACGGGCGTGCCGAGTGGGTTGAAAAGCGGCCTTTTTCGGGACATTGAGCCATGCTCAGGCTTTGATTGGCGCCTATCCACAGCAATGGAATGGACTTAAATTAATCCTCGACAAGCCCCGTTCCTACAGGCCCTAAGACATTTTCTGACGGAATGCCCTTTTTTTTTTTTGCTGAAATATTTCAACAACGGGTATGGCGCATCGAGCCTTCTGGCATAATCCGCCGCAACTCATAAACAGGTTCGTTTTTATGTTTGAAATGTTTAGTGGTTTGGGTTTGTGGTGGTCAATCGGTTTGGTATTGGCCGTTTTTTTTGTGCTGGCCTATGAATTCATCAACGGCTTTCACGATACCGCCAACGCGGTAGCAACGGTTATCTATACCAAGGCGATGCCGGCTCATATGGCGGTGGTGGCTTCCGGTCTGTTCAATTTCGCCGGTGTCATGCTGGGTGGGTTGGGGGTGGCCTATGCCATCGTTCACCTGCTGCCCATCGATCTGCTGCTTGGCATGGACTCTACCCAGGGTCTGATCATGGTGTTCTCCCTGCTGTTCTCGGCCATCGTCTGGAACCTGGGAACCTGGTACTTCGGCATTCCGGCATCCAGCTCCCACACCCTGATCGGTTCCATCCTGGGGGTAGGCGGCGCCTATGCCCTGATCAGCCATCAACCTCTGAAAGAGGGTATCAACGTCGGCAAAGCCATCGACATCATGCTCTCTCTCATCATCTCTCCCACCGTGGGCTTCATCATTGCCGCCTTGCTGCTGTTCGCCATGAAGCGCGTATGGCTTGGCAGCAAGATCCACAAGACCCCGGAAGAGCGCCTGCTGGTGGACGGCAAGAAGCATCCACCATTCTGGGCCCGTGTCACTCTGATTTGCTCCGCAATGGGGGTGAGCTTCGTGCACGGCTCCAACGATGGCCAGAAAGGCATCGGTCTGGTGATGCTGGTGCTGATCTGCATGGCGCCTGCCTATTTTGCGCTGGACATGAACAGCCGCTCCTATGATCTGGACAGAACCCAGGATGCCAACCAGCGCATCATGGAGATCTACCAGCGTAACCAGGATCAGGTCTCCCATCTGGTGAACTTCAGTGTGCCTGCCAAAGCCCAGGAAGAGCTGATGAGCCACTGTGCGGCAGGGGAGGCCCTGCAGGCCATGGCGACCCTCGACAAGCGTCTCGGCCAGGTGCGCACCTACGAGGAGATGAACCTGGTGGATCGCCGCGAGGTGCGTCGTCTGCTGCTGTGCATCGATGACACTGCCCGCAAGGTCTCCAAGTTGCCACTGCCGGCCAAGGAGCTGACCGATCTCGCCAAATGGCGCAAGGATCTGACCGCAACGGCCGAATATGCGCCGACCTGGGTCATCGTGTCCATCGCCCTGGCGCTCGGTTGCGGCACCATGGTGGGCTGGCGTCGTATCGTCTACACGGTAGGGGAGAAGATCGGTTCCTCCGGCATGACCTACAGCCAGGGCATTGCAGCCCAGATCACGGCCGCCGCGTCCATCGGGATTGCGAGTCTGACCGGGATGCCGGTGTCCACCACCCACATTCTCTCCTCTGCGGTGGCGGGGACCATGGTGGCCAACAAGTCCGGCCTGCAGAGCCAGACCATCAAGACCATTCTGCTGGCCTGGGTGCTGACATTGCCGCTCACCATGCTGCTCTCCGGCGGTCTCTTCCTGCTGAACAACCATCTCTTTGGCGGGTAAGACGACAGTCATTGGAAATGAAACAAGGGCCTTCGGGCCCTTTTTTGTTGCCTGGTGAATGTCACGTCATGCGGCAATAGTTCAATAAGTGATAGTTGTATGCCATCAGACAAGAAGTTGAATGACATTATCTATCACCTCTTTTGCTTCTCTACATCCCTGAGCCACTCGTTGTGCACAGTGAGGGGACCTGTCTGTGTGATGCCTTGTTACAAGCCGATGCTTGCACGTAAAGCAGAAGGGAGGGTGTGCAACGTGCCTATGTTCCTCACCAGAAATGATGAGAGTGAAGAGCGCCACAGGTTGCCCTATGTCTGGCATTCCCGTTCAACCTGGGTTGTCTCAGCCACCACTGAACACACCGACTGTGCTACCAAAGGGGAACGCTGCCAGACGGTTTGCCAATGGCTTCATATGCTGTCAATGCACGGACCCTGTCGACAAAGCAGAGCATGTCGTGATGCTTTGACAGAGATGAATTCTCTGTCTGGTGTGTTATTCACGTCTTGTTTGGACTGTGTGTGGTCGCTGAACATCGGGAAAGCGGCGGATATCGAAGAATGGGCAGGGGGGAGAGCAAGGCGATGTCAGCCCAAAAAAAGAGATAAAAAAAGAGCCACACGATGTGTGGCTCTTTATTCAGACTAACGAGTCTGCTCAGGGGCGACCGGCCGGGCTGGTTGCCACGTTGCTGGCAGCGGTGCTGCCACCGTGGCGACCGGAGGTCACGACTTCGCTGCGTACCAGGGGAGCGTACTCCACGGGTTCACGGGGTGTCGGGGCAGGAGCCGCAGCCGGCGTTGCCATGGGGGCATAAGCCTTGCGGGCACGGGCCAATACACCGGCACCCTTGCTGACCTTCACTTCGGGGCTGGTTGCTGGCTCGGTTTGCACCACTGCAGCCGGCATCTCGACGACCTTCGCCTCGGCGGTGGCCGTCTCCTCAGCGATCACGACAGGTGCCGCTTCAGCAACCGGTGCAACCTCTTCTGGGATGGCCTCCACTTGCTGGGTCTGCTCGACAGCGTCGATCAAGGCTACAGGTTCGTCATGAGAGGCGGTGTCGACGATAGGTTCGACCATCTCGGGTTCGACAACTGCCACTTCGGCGGCGGGTTCAGCGTCTGCTTGCGCAGCCTGTTCAACTTCGTCAGTGGAGGGCGCGTCCACTGCCTGGGCTGCCAGTGCTTGCTCTGCCGCTTCCTCAGCAACGGCTTCAGCCACCACGTGCTCGGTCAGAGCGGCGGAGGCCTGCAGGGCTGCTGCAACCGCTTCTGCGCTCGGAATGGTGATGACAGGCACAACCGGTTCTTCCACCTTCACCTGAGCCGCATCGGCCTGGGCCGCGGTAGTCAGCTGCACTTCACCTTGTGCTTCGTCTTCACGCTGGCCACGAGCCTCTTCGTTGATGCGCTTGCGACGTTGCCCTTCTATGCGCTGATTGCGCGGGGTACGGCGGGAACGACGCTGACCTTCGCCTTGCTCTTCTTGCTGCTCAGCGGCGGCTTGCACGTCGGCGACATCGATGATTTGCTCGTCAGTCGGCAGGGCAGGGGTGTCGGTCGCGGCGACATCGACACGGATCTGCTTGCGCAGTTGGCGACGTTCGCGGCGCTCGGCCACTTTTTGCTCTTTTTCCTGACGCGGTTCAGCGCTGGCGACCGCAGTATCAACGGTATCAACCGCCTCGACGATCACCTCGGCACGGGGTTCGCGGGGGGCGCGAGGTTCACGAGCCGGACGCGGGGCACGAGGTTCGCGCTCCTGGCGGGGTTCGCGAGGCTCACGCTCCATGCGCTGCTCGGTGCGCACTTCGCCACGGGGTTCCCGTTCCTGGCGCGGTTCCCGCTCTTGACGAGGCTCACGCTCTTTGCGCGGGCGACGATTGCGATCACTGCTCTCGCGGCTGGCTGCGCCTTCACGCTTCTCGCCGGCCTCGGCATTGCGACTGCCGCGGTTGTCATCGCGACGGCCACGTTGACCACGGCTGCGGGATTCATCGCGCTGGTGACGGTGCCCGTCATCCTTGCGAGCTTCGCGCTGGGCGGCCGGTTTGTCGGCAGGCGCCTTCACCTCGGCCGGAGCCGCATCGGAGGAGGCACCGAACAGGCCGGAGAAGGCCTTGGCCAGCTTGCCAAAGAAGCCGACTTGTTCTGCAACCGGAGCGGGAGTCGCAACAGGAGCCGGGGCGGCGGGCGCAACCGGCTGAGGAGCCGGGGCAAACCCTTGCAGCAGCGGTTGTTCACGCTCGACTACCTGAGCTTGGCGCGGCTGGTAGACCGGCTTGGCAATCTCGGTTTTGAGCTCGTAGCTGGCCGCTTCTGGGATCTCGTTCTGACGGATGCGGGTCACTTCGTAGTGCGGGGTTTCCAGATGCTGGTTCGGAATGATGTAGACACGCACATCATTGCGCTGTTCCAGATTGGCGATGGAGGTACGCTTCTCGTTGAGCAGATAGGCGGCCACATCGACCGGCACCTGGGCATGCACCTGCTCGGTGTTGTCCTTCATGGCCTCTTCTTCGATGAGACGCAGGATGGACAGGGCGAGGGATTCGTTGTCACGGATGACCCCCTGACCCTGGCAACGGGGGCAGATATGGCTGCTGGACTCGTTGAGGGAGGGACGCAGACGCTGGCGAGACATCTCCAGCAGACCGAAACGGGAGATACGGCCCAGCTGGATACGGGCACGATCCTGATGCACCGCTTCACGCAGACGGTTTTCCACTTCGCGCTGATGGCGAACCGGGGTCATGTCGATGAAGTCGATGACAATCAGGCCACCTAGGTCACGCAGGCGCAGCTGGCGAGCGATCTCATCGGCCGCTTCCAGGTTGGTCTGCAGGGCGGTCTCTTCGATATCGCCGCCCTTGGTGGCGCGGGAGGAGTTGATATCGATGGAGGTCAGTGCTTCGGTCGGATCGATGACGATGCTGCCGCCGGAGGGCAGGCGCACTTCGCGCTGGAAGGCCGATTCGATCTGGCTCTCGATCTGGAAGTGGTTGAACAGGGCGACATCACCCTTGTAGAGCTTCACGCGATTGAGGAAATCGGGACGGACCAGCTCGATATGTGACTTGGCGCGCTCGAAGATGACCGGGTTGTCGATCAGGATCTCGCCCACATCGCGACGCAGATAGTCACGGATGGCGCGCACGATGACGTTGCTTTCCTGGTGAATGAGCACCGGAGCGGAACGTTGTTGTGACGCCTTGTGGATGGAGTCCCAGTGGTTGAGCAGAACGTTCAGATCCCATTCCAGCTCTTCCGGGGACTTGCCGACACCGGCAGTACGCACGATGAGGCCCATGCCGTCCGGCACGGTCAGACCGCTCAGGGCTTCTTTCAGTTCAGTCCGTTCGTCACCCTCGATGCGACGGGAAATGCCGCCTGCACGGGGGTTGTTCGGCATCAGCACCAGGTAGCTGCCGGCCAGACTGATGAAGGTGGTGAGGGCCGCACCCTTGGTGCCACGCTCTTCCTTGTCGATCTGGACGATGACTTCCTGGCCTTCGCGGACCACTTCTTTGATGTTGGGACGACCCTGATAGGAGTAACCGGAGGGGAAGTAATTGCGGGCGATTTCCTTTAACGGCAGGAAACCGTGGCGTTCGGCGCCATAGTCAACAAAAGCAGCTTCGAGACTGGGTTCTACTCGGGTGATTTTACCCTTGTAAATGTTCGCTTTTTTCTGCTCATGCCCCGGACTTTCAATATCCAAATCGTAGAGCTGTTGTCCGTCAACCAGCGCTACGCGCAACTCCTCTTCCTGAGTCGCGTTGATTAGCATTCTTTTCATTGAGTTCTCATTATTTTGTCATTTTGATTCCTCCACAGGGTCCTGCCGGCGCCGGCCTCGGGTCTTCAGCATGCTGGGGCAACCTCCCGGTTGGGGCATGCATGAGGCGCAAACTAAGGGCACTCTGGTTCAGCCATCTCGAGAGGGCGTGAATTAAGGATACCGATGTGGAGACAATTTACGTCGGTTCTGTTTGCGTTCTCCATGCGTTGTACCTCGCACCCGGGAACCGTCATGTTCTTGTATACACGGTGTTTCGGGATTGGGTGGCATACATTTTGGCCACTTAGTACAAGGCTTGAACACAATGACAAAACCTTGTTTATTATCCCATTTAAACCACTTTTATAGCAAGACGCCATTTTTTAACAAAGCATGCAGCCAAGGGCTGTCGGCGGTGTTAAAATCCGCGCCATGACACAGATACATCAACAAGTGCAGCTGCTCACCATCGAAGCTGAGCATGACGGGCAGCGCATCGACAATTTTCTCAAGACTCAGTTAAAGGGCGTCCCCAAGAGCCTGATCTATCGCATCCTTCGCAAAGGGGAGGTGCGCGTCAACAAGAAGCGCATCAAACCGGAGTACAAACTCTGCGCGGGCGACGAGGTGCGGGTGCCCCCCGTGCGCGTGGCCGAGAAGAACGAACTGCCCTCTGCCAACCTTGGCAGCATCCAGCGTCTGGAGAGCCAGATCCTGTTTGAAGACGACGCCATGATAGTGCTGAACAAGCCGTCCGGCATGGCGGTGCACGGTGGCAGCGGTCTCTCTTTTGGCGTCATCGAGGGGCTGCGCGCCCTGCGCCCGGAAGCCCGTTTCCTCGAGCTGGTGCACCGACTGGATCGCGACACCTCCGGCGTGCTCTTGGTTGCCAAGAAGCGCAGCGCCCTGCGCAGCCTGCACGAACAGCTGCGGGTCAAGACCATGCGCAAACAGTACCTGGCGCTGGTGCGCGGCCAGTGGCAGCCCCACGTCAAGGTCATCAATGCCCCGTTGCGCAAGAACGATCTGCAGTCCGGCGAGCGCGTGGTGCGGGTCAGCAGTGACGGCAAGCCGTCCGAAACCCGTTTCAGGATTGCCCGCCAGTTCGCCGAAGCCACTCTGGTGGAGTGCAGCCCGATCACCGGGCGTACGCACCAGATCCGTGTCCACACCCAGCACGCCGGCCATCCCATCGCCTGCGATGACAAATATGGTGAGACCGGGTTTGATGAAAAAATGCGAGGGCAGGGGCTAAAGCGTCTGTTCCTGCACGCCTGGAAGCTCACCTTTACTCATCCGGTGGATGAGCGGGAGATGCAGGTGGAAGCGCCATTGTCACCGGAGCTTGAGGCGTTTCTCGCCAAGCTGCCACGCTGACAACCATGAAAAACGGGAGCCAAGGCTCCCGTTTTTCATGGCAGAGTTCTTGTTATGGCAGAGCCAGGCCGTGGCGACCCAGGAGATCAACCAAGCCTATCAGGGGAAGACCGACAAGGGCGTTGGGATCGCGCCCCTCCAGCGCCTTGAACAAGACGATGCCCATTCCCTCGCATTTGAAGCTGCCGGCACAATCCAGAGGACGTTCGGCCTCCACATAGCGACGGATGGCTGCTTCGTCGAGCGAGCGAAAATACACGGTGAAAGGCTCGACGAGCTGCTCGGCATGGCCATTCGCAGCATTGATCACACAGAGCCCGGTGTAAAAGATGACGCGCTTGCCTTGTGCCCGCAGCAACTGCTCGACCGCCTTCTCCACCGTGCCGGGCTTGCCGAGGATCTGCCCGTCACAGACGCACACCTGATCTGAACCGATGATCAATCCTTGATCACGGTCAGTAGCAACGGCATTCGCCTTGGCAAATGCCAATCTGCTGACCAGGGCTTCTGCGGTCTCCCCGTGTCGCGCTGTCTCATCGACTTGAGGCGCAGCACAGTGAAATGGCTGACCGAGTTTTTCCAGCAAGGTTTTGCGGTAGGACGAGGTGGACGCGAGGATCAAGGAAGGCTGCATGTTTTGATGATATCCATTTATAAATCAATTGGTTGATTCTATCTGTGCAGATGGGGCCACGCAAACAGGAGATGTCTACAGCGGGACTCGCCTAATTAGCGGGAAGCATGCATGCTGATGGAACCACAGCACAAACACAATCGCCAGCTGGGCAGGGACATGGCAACTTCGTCAGGGGGATGAGGGGGTGATGCTTTGGACCCAGCCACATCCTCCGACATCTTTTCAGGCCTTACGTCTGGAGATGCGCGTGAATGCCGATCCTGGCGCGCTGATCACGGTACTGCGCAACACGGTGCGCCATGAAGAGTGGTTGCCCCAGAGCCGTGAAGTCAGGGTGCTGGCCAGATCTGGTCCCGACGATGATCTGGTCTATACCCGCCTGGCGTCTCCCTGGCCGGTGCAAGACAGGGAGCTCATCACCCGCCCCCATTTGAGTCTACGCATCGATTGCGGCCTGACTCTCGAGGTGTGGGCAGAGCCGAATGCCCTGCCATTGCATGCAGGGCTGTTCCGGATCCAGGAAAGCGCTGGACGGTGGGAGGCGCTACCCCAACGGGATGGCAGCACACTCGTTCGGCTCGAAACCTATACCAACCCGGGCAACAACTTGCCGGGCTGGCTGGTCAATCCCATTGCCATCAAGGCTGCCGTGGGCAGTTTCAAAGCCATACGCAGACTGATGGAAGCCGAGCCCAGAGTGGCTGCGACACCAGGCCTGCTGGGGAGAGACCCGCGCTGTTCTGCCACCTGATGAGACACCAAGGAGCACATCCGGTGGACAGACAGGAGAGGGGAACAGGATCCTGTGCCAGATCCTGCACGATATGGCATAATCGGCCACCGATGAGCACAAGTTCCTCTTGCAGGGGCCTGTGAAGGTAAAATCATCGGCGGTAAGGACTTTTTCCTTTGACTATCCCTTGTTGGACCTATAATATTCGCGCCCTATGCAAAAGGTGAAGTTGCCCGTTAAGGTTGATCCAGTCCGTAATGCCTTGAAGCTACTCGATTATGTCGGGATAGTGGAAAAGTCGCAGATGCCCAGGCTGGAGGAATCAACCGAAGGCTTGCGAAGTGATGTGGATGTCACACTGCACTTTGGCAAAGATGTCCAGAAGTTGACCGTTATGAAAGGCACTGCCCATGCCAAGGTCGATCTGGTTTGCCAGCGTTGTGGTGAGACGTTTGAACACCTTTGTGAAGCTAGTTTTATTTACACTCCGCTGTTCGAAAGAACAAACGAGGAAGAACTGCCGGAAGCTTATGAGCCCATTGAGTTGGACGAAAACGGCGAGATAGATCTTCATCAAATCCTGGAGGATGAACTCATCCTCTCGTTGCCTCAGGTAGCCATGCATCCGGTGGATGTGTGTCCCAGAGGAAACATGGAGATGACCTGGGGTGAAATCGAACCTGCTGATGAGCGGCCGAATCCCTTTGCAGTTCTTGAAGCGCTCAAACGTAAGTGAATTTTAGGAGTTAGCCTACCATGGCCGTACAACAGAACCGTAAAACCCGCGCCAAGCGTGGCATGCGTCGTTCCCACGATGCGCTGACCACCGCTGCCCTGACTGTTGATCAGACCAGTGGCGAAATTCATCGTCGTCACCACGTGACTGCCGATGGTTTCTACCGCGGTAAAAAGGTAATCGCTTAAGGATTGCCTTTGTCTACGCAAACTGTCGCGCTAGACATAATGGGGGGAGATATCGGCCCCTCGGAAACAGTGCCTGCCGCCGTGCAGGCACTGTCTCTTCTACCCCAGCTAAAACTTGTTCTGGTCGGTGATCAACACCAGACCGCCTCTCTTCTGCAGCAACATGGCTTGCTCAACCACCCTCGCGTTCGTCTCGTGCATGCCTCCCAGGTCGTGGGCATGGGCGAAAAGCCTATCGTGGCGCTGCGTACCCTGAAAGACTCCTCCATGCGCGTGACCCTGGATCTGGTCAAGAGCGGCGCTGCCGATGCCTGTGTCAGTGCAGGCAACACCGGTGCCTTGATGGCCATGGCCAAGTGCGTGCTCAAATCCTTGCCCGGTGTTGACCGGCCAGCCCTCATCAAGGCGCTGCCCACATTGAGTGGAAAGCGGACCGTGATGCTGGATCTGGGTGCGAACGTGAGCTGCGATGCCGACACCCTGCTGCAATTTGCCGTGATGGGCGCCGTAGTCGCAGAGAAGGTGGAGGGGATACCTTCACCCAGAGTGGCACTGCTCAACGTAGGGGAGGAGGAGATCAAGGGCAACGACCTGGTGCGCCACAGCGCCGAGTTGCTGCGCCAATGCTCCGCCCTGAATTTTGTCGGTTTCATTGAGGGGGACAGGATCTTCAGCGGCGAGTGCGACGTGATCGTCTGCGACGGTTTCGTGGGCAACGTGGCGCTCAAGACCGCGGAGGGGGTGGTGCGGATGATGGCCGAACTGGCCGGATATCCGCGCAAAAAACGCAGTTTTCTTGGTCGACTCGCCGGATTTATGTTCAAACGGCGTTTCTCTTACCTGAACCCCGACCAGTATAATGGCGCGAGTCTGTTAGGATTGCGCGGCATTGTGGTAAAAAGCCATGGGCGGGCCGAGCGCCGCGCTCTGTGTCATGCGATTCTGCTGGCCGCACAAGAAGCCAGACATCAACTTCCATTGCAAATTGCAGATCGCCTTGAATCTGTCTTTTCCGACAGGGATTTATAAAACTCTATGCATAGCAAAATTCTGGGTACTGGCAGTTATCTGCCGAGTTCGGTTCGTACCAACGCCGATCTTGAACAGATGGTTGAAACCAGTGACGAATGGATCGTGGAACGCACCGGGATCCGTGAACGCCGTATCGCCGGAGCCGACGAAACCGTCGCGACCCTTTCTCATCAAGCGGCCTTGCGTGCGCTTGATGCGGCAGGTCTGACTGCCGCCGATCTGGACATGATAGTGCTGGCCACTACCAGCGCAGAGAATGCCTTCCCAGCTGCTGCCTGTGAACTGCAGGGGCTGCTTGACGTACCGGGGATCCCGGCGTTTGACGTAGCCGCCGCCTGTGCCGGCTTTACATATGCTCTCGCCATCGCCGATCAGTTCGTCAAATCCGGCGCTGCTCGCCACGTGCTGGTTGTCGGTGCGGACGTGCTGTCACGCATGTGCGATCCCGAGGATCGCGGCACCATCATCCTGTTCGGGGATGGGGCAGGGGCCGTGGTCATCGGTGCCAGCGACACTCCTGGGATCCTCTCCACCCATCTGCATGCCGATGGCCGTTATGGCGAGCTGCTCAAACTGCCGCAGCCCCGTCGCGGCATGCCGGGTGCTGAGCTCGAAGCCTACATGTACATGAAGGGCAACGATGTCTTCAAGGTGGCGGTGACACGCCTTAGCGAGATCGTGACCGAAACCCTGGCTGCGGCCAACGTCGAGCCGAGCGAGCTGGACTGGCTGGTGCCCCATCAAGCCAACTTCCGCATCATCAATGCCACCGCCAAGAAACTCGGCATGGGGCTCGACAAGGTGATCCTGACCCTGGATCGTCATGGCAATACCTCCGCGGCCTCCGTGCCCATCGCCTTCGATGAAGGGGTGCGCGATGGTCGCATCAAACCCGGCCAGCTGGTCCTGCTGGAAGCCTTCGGCGGCGGTTTTGCCTGGGGCTCTGCGCTGGTTCGCCTCTGATACCGAGCGGTGCCCGGTCCTCGGGCGCCCGCTTACCGAATTCGTCTTACCTTAAAGGAATCAATGATGACCCGATTTGCCATTGCCTTCCCGGGACAAGGCTCCCAGAGCGTCGGCATGCTGGCCGAGCTGGCCGAGCAACACGCAGTGATTAAAGAGACCTTCGCCGAGGCGAGCCAGGTGCTGGGCTATGACCTGTTTGCCCTGGTGATGGCAGGCCCGGCCGAGGATCTCAACAAAACCTGGCGTACCCAGCCAGCGCTGTTGACCGCCTCCGTCGCGCTGTGGCGCCTGTGGCAACAACAAGGCGGGGTAACCCCTGCCGTGATGGCCGGCCACAGCCTGGGGGAATACTCCGCCCTGGTGTGCAGCGGCGCGCTGGCGTTTGCCGATGCCGTCAAGCTGGTCGAGCTGCGTGGTTTGGCCATGCAGGAAGCCGTACCGGAAGGCACTGGCGCCATGGCTGCCATCATCGGTCTGGACAACGAAAGCATCGCTGCCAACTGTGAGAAAGCGGCCCAGGGGCAGGTGGTTTCTCCGGTCAACTTCAACTCTCCGGGTCAGGTGGTCATCGCCGGCCACAAAGAGGCGGTCGAGCGTGCCAACGTGCTGATGAAAGAGTCAGGTGCCAAGCGTGCCCTGCCGCTGCCGGTCTCCGTGCCCTCCCACTGCGCCCTGATGAAACCGGCCGCAGAAAAGCTGGCCGCCGCCC
This sequence comes from Aeromonas sp. s6, assembly GCF_040907815.1. Taxonomy (NCBI): domain Bacteria; kingdom Pseudomonadati; phylum Pseudomonadota; class Gammaproteobacteria; order Aeromonadales; family Aeromonadaceae; genus Aeromonas; species Aeromonas sp. s6. The sequence continues at coordinate 79,241 of NZ_JBFOCN010000121.1, read as the reverse complement.
TGGATGGGATCGAGATCAAGGTTCCTGCCATCGCCGTCATCAATAATGTTGACGTCTCTTGTGAGCAGGATCCTGCCGCCATCAAGCAAGCCTTGGTGCGTCAGCTGTTCAGCCCGGTTCGCTGGACTGAAACGGTAGAGCGCATGGCAAACGACGGTGTTACCCTCGAGATCGAGATGGGCCCGGGCAAGGTATTGACCGGCCTGGCCAAGCGTATCGATGCGCGAGTGGAAGGTATTCACGCCAACGACGCCGCCTCGTTCGAGCAGGCACTGGCCCAGATCAAGTAAACAGGAGCAAGTCATGAGTTTTACCGATAAGGTTGTGTTGGTCACTGGCGCCAGCCGTGGCATTGGTCGTGCGATTGCGGAGATGTTTGCTGCTCGTGGCGCCAAAGTCGTGGGGACCGCGACCAGCGAGAGCGGTGCCGAGGCGATCAGTGCTTACCTGGGTGAACAAGGCTGCGGCATGGCACTGAACGTGACCAGTCAGGAATCTATCGAAACCGTCTTCGCCGCCATCAAGGCGCGTTTTGGCGACATCGACATCCTGATCAACAACGCCGGCATTACCCGCGACAACCTGCTGATGCGGATGAAGGATGACGAGTGGAACGAGATCATCGACACCAATCTCACCTCCCTGTACCGTCTGAGTAAGCCGGTATTGCGTGCCATGATGAAGAAGCGTAACGGTCGCATCATCAGCATCGGTTCCGTGGTCGGCACCATGGGCAACGCCGGTCAGGTCAACTATGCTGCTGCCAAGGCTGGTCTGGTTGGCTTTACCAAGTCGCTGGCCCGTGAAGTGGCATCTCGTGGCATCACGGTGAATGCGGTTGCTCCCGGTTTCATCGAGACCGACATGACCAAGGCGCTCAATGAAGAGCAGCGCGCCGGCATCATGAATCAGGTGCCTGCTGCCCGTTTGGGCGATCCGAAAGAAATTGCTGCCGCTGTGGTATTCTTGGCATCGGATGATGCCGCCTATATTACCGGCGAAACCCTGCATGTTAATGGCGGGATGTACATGGTGTAATCAATTTGTCGTGAGTTCTGTTCAAATTTGCGATAATACGCCGAAGTTTGGCGAATTTCGTGGTTTGACCAGCGGCAAGTCACTTGCAAACTCACGTCAATTGAATACACTACCCCAACCAGACGCAATAGCGTATTTTTAAAGGAAAATTCAGGTCATGAGCAACATCGAAGAACGCGTAAAGAAAATCATCATCGAACAACTGGGTGTTAAAGAAGAAGACGTGAAGAACGCTGCCTCCTTCGTCGACGACCTGGGCGCTGACTCTTTGGATACCGTTGAACTGGTAATGGCGCTGGAAGAAGAATTCGATACCGAAATTCCTGATGAAGAAGCCGAGAAGATCACCACTGTTCAAGCGGCTATCGACTACATCACCGCTAATCAGGAATAAGTTCCTGTTCTGAAAGAAGCGGCCCAAGGGCCGCTTCTTTTATGTTTACCCCTTTCAAAACACCTCTCGGAGACTACCTCAGTGTCAAAACGCAGAGTCGTGGTGACCGGCTTGGGGATGCTTTCCCCGGTAGGCAACACTGCCGAATCCAGCTGGCAAGCCCTGCTCAACGGGCAGAGCGGCATTTCCCTCATCGACCACTTTGATGCAAGCGAGTTCGCAACCCGTTTCGCAGGCCTGGTCAAGGATTTCGACCCCGAAGAGTTCGGCATCAACCGCAAAGAAGCCCGCAAGATGGATCTCTTCATCCAGTATGGCGTGGCGGCGGGTGTTCAGGCCCTGGAAGATTCCGGCCTGATCATCAACGAAGAGAACGCGGAGCGGGTAGGCGTTGCCATCGGCTCCGGTATCGGCGGTCTGGGTCTGATTGAGCAGAACCACAGCAGCCTCATCAATGGCGGCCCTCGCAAGCTGAGCCCTTTCTTCGTTCCGTCCACCATCATCAATATGGTGTCCGGTCATCTTTCCATCATGAAAGGCATGCAGGGCCCGAACATCGCCGTGACTACCGCCTGTACCACGGGTACCCATGCCATCGGCATGGCTGGCCGGATGATCGCCTATGGCGATGCGGACGTGATGGTTGCCGGTGGTGCCGAGAAAGCCTCCACCCCCATGGGCATGGGCGGCTTTGCCGCTGCCAAGGCGCTCTCCACACGTAATGACGAACCGCAGAAGGCGAGCCGCCCCTGGGACAAGGATCGCGACGGTTTCGTGCTGGGCGACGGTGCCGGCGTGTTGGTGCTGGAAGAGTATGAACATGCCAAGGCCCGCGGCGCCAAGATCTATGCCGAGCTGGTCGGCTTTGGCATGAGCGGGGATGCCTATCACATGACGGCCCCTCCCTCGGACGGCGATGGTGGCGCACGCGCCATGAAGAACGCCATCAAGGATGCTGGCATCGCACCCGAGCAGATCGGTTACATCAATGCCCACGGTACCTCCACGCCCCTTGGGGATGTGGCAGAGCTGCGCGGCATGAAGAAGGTGTTTGGTGACCATGCCAGCGCCCTGATGGTCAGTTCCACCAAGTCCATGACAGGCCACCTGTTGGGTGCGGCTGGCGCCATCGAGGCGATCATCACTGTGCTTTCTCTGCGTGACCAGATGGTGCCTCCCACCATCAACCTGGACAAGCCGGATGATGAGTGCGACCTGGATCTGGTGCCGCATGTTGCCAAGGCTGGCAGCTTCGAATATGCCCTCTCCAATTCCTTCGGTTTTGGCGGCACCAATGGCTCCCTGATCTTCAAACGCGTATAATTCGCTCTGGGCGAATGATAAGGCCCGATACGGCAGTATCGGGCCTTTTTTATCGGAGGGATCCCCTTGCTGATTAATGGAATACCCACAGAAACACTGTCAGCCAGGGATCGTGGGCTGGCATACGGTGATGGTCATTTCACAACCATGCTGGTGAGGGAAGGGAAGGTACTCTGGTGGCAGGACCATCTGGCCCGGCTGCAACATGCCAACGCCCGGCTTGGTTTTGGCGAGCACTCCTGGGACCTGCTTGCCGACGAGGCGGCGCAGCTGGCTTCTGGGCAGGCACAGGCTGTCGTCAAGATAATGCTGACCCGGGGCGCCGGTGGGCGGGGATATGACGGCGCAGGCTGTGACACGCCCACTCGCATCGTCTCTTTGGCACCTTATCCTGAGCATTATCATGATTGGCAGCAAACCGGCATCAATGCCTTGGTATGCCAGCAGCATCTTGGGGACAGTCCCATGCTCGCCGGTCTCAAGACGCTGGGGCGCCTCGAACAAGTGATGCTGAAGCGCGAACTTGCTGCGCGCGGCGGGGTCGAAGGTATAGTCTTGAACAGCCGGGGATTTCTGGTAGAAGGGGTCAGCGCCAATCTGTTTTGGCGTCGCGGCAGGACGGTGTTCACACCGGATCTCACCCGCGCCGGGATCGATGGCATCATGCGCAAGCGCGTGATGACGATGCTTAAACAGATGGGCATTGAACTGCGTGTCGTTGAAGCTCCATTGGAGTCACTCTGGCAGGCGGAAGAGGTCTGGCTGACCAATACCCTGATGGGGATTGTCCCGGTCACCAGCATCGGGGATATGCACTATCCCAGTCCGGTATTGATCCGCCGTTTACAGGAGCGCTTGGTCATTGAAGTTTAATCGGCTTTACACCCTGCTCGCGGGGGCGGCACTCTCTGTCGCCGTTGCCGGAGGGTACGTGTATCACAAGTGGCAACAGGTGGAGACGCTCACCAACAAGGGGCCAACCCGCCTCTTTACCGTCGAAAAAGGCGCCCATGCGGCGCGCCTGATTGCCGAACTGGGAGAGGGGGAAACCAGCCCCTGGGCGGTGCGCCTCTGGTTGCGCGGTCATCCCGAACTGGTGGCCATCAAGTCCGGCACCTATGAAATCAAGGAAGGGGCGCCGCTCAAGGAGACTCTCTCTCTCTTTGCTTCCGGCAAGGAGTTTCACTTCAGCCTGACCTTTGTCGAAGGGTCCCGTTTTGAGGATTGGCTGAAGCAACTTTCCAGCGCCCCCTATCTGGAGCGCCTGACTCTGGAGCAGAGCGAAACCGAGCTGGCTCAGGAACTCGGCATCGAAAATGGCAAGCTGGAGGGGTGGTTCCTGCCGGAAACCTACGCCTATACCACTCATGCCAGCGATCTTTCCATCCTGCGCCGCGCCTATCAGGACATGAAAACGTTCCTGGAGGCTTCCTGGGAGAAGCGTCAGGCCAATCTGCCCTACAAGACACCCTATGAGGCGCTCATCATGGCCTCCATCATCGAAAAAGAGACGGGCCAACCGGATGAACGAGCCCAGATTGCCTCTGTGTTCGTCAACCGTCTACGCCTTGGCATGAAGTTGCAGACCGACCCTACCGTCATCTACGGGGTGAAGGAGAGGTACGATGGCAACATTCGCCGCAGCGATTTAACCGACGTGAACCCCTACAACACCTATGTGATCGACGGTCTGCCTCCGACGCCCATCGCCATGCCGGGCAAGGCCTCCATCGAGGCGGCGCTCAACCCCAAATCGACCGACTATCTCTACTTCGTTGCCAAGGGGGGCGGTGCCCACTACTTCTCCAAGACCCTCGATGAACACAATCGGGCGGTGCGTGAATACATATTGAAGAAACCCTAATGTCTAAATTTATCGTGATTGAAGGATTGGAAGGGGCAGGGAAGAGCTCTGCGGTGCGCTATGTGACCGACTATCTGCAAGCCCACGGAGTTGCGCGGATCGAGTGCACCCGGGAGCCGGGCGGCACGCCGCTGGCGGAACGCATGCGGGCCATCGTCAAGGAAGTGCACGACGAGCGCCTGACAGTCGAGGCCGAGCTGCTGTTGATGTACGCCTCCCGGGTACAACTGGTGGAGACCCGGATCAAGCCTGCCTTGGCAGACGGCATCTGGGTAGTGGGCGATCGCCACGATCTCTCCTCCCAGGCCTATCAGGGGGGTGGCCGCGGCATCGATGCGAACCTCATCGGCGCCATCAAACGGGCGGTCTTCGGGGATTTCAAGCCGGATCTGACGCTCTATCTGGACATCGATCCTGCCATCGGCCTGCAGCGGGCCCGCCATCGCGGCGAGCTGGACAGGATTGAGCTGGAGCAGATCGGCTTCTTTGAACGTACCCGCCAGCGTTACCTCGAGTTGGCGGCCGCCGATGATTCCATCCAGATCATCGATGCCGGGTTGCCCCCGGCGCAAGTCAAAGCCGCCATCGAGGCTGCCCTTGAGCATTATCTGGCAAGCGAGGGGCTATGTATCCCTGGCTGATCCCGGATTGGCATGCCCTGAGCGAGACGGCCCGGGCCGGACGGCTCGGGCACGCCTGGTTGCTGCTAGGAGATCCTGGTCTTGGCAAGGAGCAGCTTGCAGAGCGACTGGCGCGACTGCACCTGTGTCAGCATCCACAACGAGGTGAGCCTTGCGGTCAGTGCCACTCCTGCCAACTGTTTGAGAAGGGGCATCACCCGGATCTTGGCACCCTGGGGCCCGAGGGCAAGACCATAGGTGTCGAAGCCATCCGGGAGATTTGCAGCCGCCTCCAGAGCACATCCCAGCTCGGTCGCGGCAAGGTGGTGATCATTCAGGAGGCGGAGCGCATGACGGAGTCTGCCGCCAATGCTTTGCTGAAGACGCTGGAAGAGCCGGCTGGCGACAGTCTGTTGCTGCTCATCGCATCCCGGGTATCTCGCCTGCTCCCCACCATCTTGAGCCGTTGTCACAAGCATGTCTGCCAGCTCCCCTCTGAGGGGGAGACCCTTGCCTGGCTCGCCGAGCAGGGCCATCAGGCCACCCAGGCCCAGGTGCGGATCTGCCAGGGTGCGCCGCTGCGGGTGCTGAGCTACATCGAAGCACAGCAAGATGATGCCAGACGGGCATTGCTCGACGGATTTGTCTCGCTGGCATCGGCCCCCCCCCGTGCGGCGAATGTCTGTGCCCAGTTGGCCGAGGATACTCAGGTCCGGCAGCACTGGTTGCAGCTCTTCCTGTGTGATGCCCTCAAGCTTCAGGCTGGCTGCGGCCATCATCAACTGGCAATGCCGGATCTTGCATCACTCAGCCAGCAACTGGCAGAGAAACACTCCAGCGAACGGCTCCTGGAAGCCGAACAGCAGCTGGTTATGCTGAAAGAGGCTTGTCAGCCAGGGCAGCTTTCCAATCCCACCATCCATTTGATGAACTGGCTCAATCGCTGGTTATAAACAAGGTTGTCTATGTTACTCGTTGATTCCCATTGCCATCTCGATCGCTTGAGTTATGGCTCCAAGCAGACCGACATGGCCGATGTATTGGCCAAGGCGGCGCAGCAGAGCGTGGGATATTTTCTCTGCGTGAGTGTGACCCAGGCCCAGTTCCCGACCATGATGGAGGCCATCGCTCCCTATCCCCAGGTGTTTGCCTCCTGCGGTGTCCACCCGCTCAATCAGGATCCCGGGGTGGATGCTGCCTTGCTGCTGACTCAGGCGGCAGATGAGAGAGTGGTGGCCATCGGCGAAACCGGGCTCGACTACTTCTATTCACCGGAAAACAAGGATGTACAGCAAGCCTCTTTCCGCGAACATATTCGTGTAGCCCGGGCACTGAACAAACCGCTCATCATCCACACCCGGGATGCCCAGGAAGACACGCTGCGGATCATGCGAGAGGAGGGGGCCGAACAGGTGGGCGGAGTGCTGCACTGCTTCACCGAGTCCCTCGAAATGGCCGAGGCCGCGATGGCCATGGGGTTCTACATTTCCATCTCGGGAATAGCCACTTTCAAGAACGCCTCAGCCCTGCAGGCCGTGGTCAAGGCGTTGCCCCTGGAGCGACTGCTGGTTGAAACCGACTCTCCCTATCTGGCACCGGTTCCGCACCGGGGGAGGGAGAATGAGCCGGCCTTTGTTCGCGACGTCGCCCAATTTATCGCGGATCTTCGCCAGATATCGCTCGCTGAATTGGCGGAGGCCACCAGCCACAATTTCTTCGAATTGTTCAAGTTGGCAAAGCGATAACAGACAACGCCCCGCATAGCGGGGCGTTTTACTATGACAATCAGCATTATCATTACCCATCCAAAAACAATCACGCCAAGTTGTTATCTCTCACTTTTTTTTTGCAGTGGATACTGATGAGATTAAATCCACAATCCTGATAAAACGGACCAAGCATAACAGAGTGTTTGAGGAATAAATGAGGGAGCTGAAATGGGTTAAAGCACTCTTCATAAGTATCGATAATATTCATTATCGATACTTGATAGATCTGGACGATCCTGTAAGATCCACCGAAACTCCGCTTTAAATCATAGAGTTAAGTGAACTACCCACGCCTTCAAAACCCAGTTCAGCAATCTTTGCAGAGCGTCTTCGATCCTCAGCTGAACAGCCGGGCAAGACGCTTCCTGCGCAGCGCCAAAGCCGACTCCACCCTCAATGCCTATCAGGCAGATACCCGCATCTTTGTCTCCTGGTGCCAACTCCACGGGCTGGATCCCTTGCAGACAACACACCACGACATCATGAATTTTCTGGCGGATCAGGCCGACGGCATCCTGGCCAACTGGGTCTGGCTGGACAAAGAAGAAGGGAAGGGGGAGCTTCGCAACGGGGAACCTCGCAAACCGGCCACCCTGGTAAGACGGCTTGCCGGCATTCGTTATGCCTTCAAGCAGAAGGGGATCCACCCCATGCCGACCGAGCATGCGGAGATAAAGGAGATGATGCGGGGCATAGTACGGCTCGGTGATAACCGCAAACGCAAAACGGGGGCGCTGACCCTGAAACCATTGGCCTGCGTGCTGGACGAGATAGATACCAGCAACCTGGCGGGACTTCGGGATTACACCCTGTTGCTCCTGATGTTCAGTGGCGCCTTGCGTCGGTCGGAAGCGGCAAGGATCGAGGTGAATGACGTGCAGTTTGTGGGGCAGGGGATACGCCTTCGTCTCAAGCCAAGCAAACATCAGCTCCATGAATCGGAGATAGCACTCATTCCAGGCACCCGGTATTGCCCGGTCTCTGCACTGCAACAATGGCTGAAAAAAAGCCGGATTGCTGAGGGCCCCCTGTTTCGTCGAATGAATCGCTGGGGACAGCTGATGACAGATCCCCTGGGGCCGCAAGGTATCAACTTGATGATCAAGCGGCGAACCGGCCAGGCCATCGACGATCTCCACGTCAGTGGCCACAGTTTGCGGCGGGGGTTCATCACCTCGGCGGTGACGGCGGGCAAGCCGATGAACAAGATCATCGAGGTGACCCGACACAAGGACATGCGCACCTTGCAGGAATATTTCGACGATGCCCACAAGTTCTCCGATCACGCCCTGGATGGGTTGTTATAGAGAACCGCGCCTCTCCATTTTTTATGTTAAATGATATCCTGTTGATCTGGTGATATATTCATGTCGTCCTCCACAGACATCATAACGGTGGGAGAGTCGTAATCCGATTTACTTTCGTAGAAGATGCCAATGAAAAATGAGAGATAACATTCACGATGTAGACATGTCGGAAGGTCACGATAGCCAGGAATTGAAGAAAAGCGCTGCGCAAGAGAATGCCGAACGGCAGCGCCAGCACGTGAAGCGCAAGCAGGAAACCCACAGCCGGTTGCAATGCTGGATAAGCAATCGTCATGCAGAGAGGTTGGCCATGCTGGGGCAACAACTGGAAGACAGTCAGGCCTCCATCATCGAGCAGGCAATCGATCTGCTCTATCAGCACGAACTGCAACAAACGACCAACGCGCAGCAGAGCGATATCCCCGAGTCGGCAGACATACTCGAATAGACGATGGTATCGAACCGGCGTGATTGAAAAAGGAAGACAAAAAAAGCCAGGTACGAATTCCTTGTACCTGGCATAGGGGAATTGGCTCCTTGCAGAGCCGTGCGCTAACTGGTATGCAGATAGCCTTAAGCTTAGACAAGGCTCTAGGCATTTCAAGAACCGGATTAAAGTTCAACCAGAGTGGGGGTTTTTCAGACTCGAACAGGCGCTATTTTTGCTCGAGCGACCCCACTCTCACGCATTGAACAGGTTGTTATCCCGTACCAGCTCCCGGGGCAGGGCATTCTTGATGCGACTCCCCACCCATTTCCCCATGCCGAGCGGGTGCCCCTGGTAACGAACGATCACTTCCCCAGTCCCGGCATCCTGCTCTGGCCAGACATCTCGTCCCATCATGAATTCACGGGCATTGGAGGCATCCAGCTCGACGCATCCCTTACTCGCCTCATGGCCGTAAGCCAGAGCCCATTCATGGGTCAATCGATATCCCTTCTTGAAGGTCTCAGCCAGCTTGATGCCGATGCGATCGAAGCGCAGCTTCCCCTGTACCTGCTCGAAGGCGTGAGGGAAGAGCCAGATCTCGTCATTGCGGCCAAACAGTTGGCCATGGGGCACGATGCCAAAATTCCCTTCAATCTCCCGCAGCATGGGGCCAGCCTCTTTCTCTGGCAGCGGCGAGAAGGGGAACTTGCCGAGCTTGCCCGGTTTGAACATGGTGTTGGGCACGGAGTGATGCTTGCGCAACCGGGCGACGAAAAATCCTTCACTGTCGAAGATCTGGGGCCAAACGTGCAAGTATCCCTCCGGTGTACAGGCTTTCTCCGCTCCCGGAAAGAGATCGGCCAACGAGTCAAAGCTGAAGGCATCACCGAACTTCTCCTGCAACGACTGACAGACGGCCTGATTCTCTTGCAGGCTCAGGGTGCAGGTGGAGTAGACCAGTACGCCGCCGGGTTTGAGGGCGTGAAAAGCGCTCTCCAGCAGGCCACGCTGCACCGCGGCAATCTCGTCGATGCTCTCGAGACTCCAGTTGCGCAGCGCGTCTTCATCTTTTCGCACCGTCCCCTCGCCGGAGCAGGGGGCGTCGAGCAGGATGGCGTCGAAGGTTTCAGGCAGCCATTGGCCAAAGACCTTGGCATCGAAATGGGTCATGCCGACGTTGGTCACACCGCAGCGCTGGATATTGGCGCTCAGCACTTTCAGCCTGCTGCTGGAAAACTCGTTGGCGATCAGCATGCCGCGGTTCTCCATCAGCGCCGCGATCTGGGTAGTCTTGGAGCCAGGGGCGGCGGCCGCGTCCAACAACATGCCATCCCCTCTGGTTTGCTCACTGGCAAAGAGCGCCGTCACCGGCAACATGGAGCTCGCTTCCTGAATATAGAAGAGGCCGCACAGATGCTCGGCCGTGTTGCCAAGGGGGACGCTCTCATCACTGCGGGTGAGCCAGAAGCCGGTTTCACACCAGGGCACGGGATCCAGTTGCCAGCCAAGCGGCGCCATGCGGGCGACAAACTCGGATACCGTGATCTTGAGGGTGTTGACCCGGATGCTGCGCCGCAGCGGCTGCCGGCAACTCGCCACGAATGCCTCCATGGAGAGATGGGATGGCATGAACTCCGCAATGTGACGCAGGAAGTGATCGGGGAGGTAGGTGTTGTCGTGCACGGCGCAATCTCGCTGACCCAAAATGAGGGGCGACATCTTACCACAGTGCGCCGCCCTTCTTGATGGGAGAGTCCATGAGGCCATAAAAAAACCGGCACAAGGCCGGTTTTTGACGAGCAGGGGAATAACTCAGGGCAAGATGCGGGGACTCCACTCCAGCCACTCTTTCTCTGCCTTGGCATGAAGCGGATAACGATGGCCCGCCTTGACGGTCGCGCCCATCTCCCGCTCCGGCGTATTGAAGGCAATCCCGCCCGCCAGCAGGCTTTGCACCGTTTCGACCTCGATGGTGCCACCGGTCAGCCCGATATCGGCCTTGACCCCGGAGACATTCCAGAACCGGCTGTTGGCGCGTATCAGATGGGCGTACTGTCCATCCACATTCACATCGATCAGCACCTCGCTGCCATCCCGGGCCAGGGTCACGCCGGTGACGCTGCCCACCACCATCTTGCGAAACAGCAGGGGGCTGCCCACGCTGATGCCATCGACGGAGGGGCTCTTGAGGGTCAGGGCAAGACCGGCGGGGCCACTCTGGCTCAAGGGGAAGGTCTCCTTGCCAGCCCCTCGGCCCGGTGTCGCCTCCACAAAGGCCCCCTTGATCAGGGTATCGAGGTGGGCAACGCCTCCCAGCCCGACCTTGGCCTGCACCAGTGCATAGCGCGCCCCGGATTGCAGGAAGCGCGCGGCATATTGCTCATTCAGCTCGGCCTTGAAGCTTACCTGGCCCAGGGTCGGATCCAGTTCCACCTGCTCCACCTTGCCGATGTCCACTCCGCGATAGCGGATGGGGCTGCCGACCCCGAGACCCGGGTTGTGATCCGCCGTGAGCGTGAGGGTACGCACCTGGGAGCTTGCCTGCTCCTTGCTGTCAAAGAGCTGATGACTGCTGCGACCTGTCCCCAGCTTGTCGAATTCGATGGCACCACGCAGCAGGGTGGCGAGGTTCCCCATCTTGACCTGCACGCCGTCGAGCCGGATCTTGCCGTCGATGGCGGCCTTCTTCCAGAACTGAGGTTGCTGCTTGAGCAAAGGAGCATAGATGGCATCGATCTCCAGGGTGATGGCCACCCCGCGATCATCGGCATCCAGCGCCTTGACCTTGCCCGCTTCCAGTCCCAGATAGAGGACGGGGGAGCCCACACCGATCCCATCAGCCTGAGCGGCACGAAGCGTCCAGCTGACCGCTTTGGCATGGCGGCTCCCAAGCAGGGCCAGCTCCTGGCTGGGGTAGAGGCGGTCAATCCTGTCACCCTTCGGGGCCTGTACCAGCTTGATGCCCCCCGCCAACCAGGCACTGGCCGGGCTGGTCTCCACCTTGATACCGCTGAGGTCCGCCTCCACCTGCAAGGGGGCGGCGCGATAGAAGCGAGCCCGTTGCAGCAGATGGCGATAACGCTCGTTCACCAGCAACTCGACACTGGCATTGCCGCCGGCATCCAGGGTCAGTGCCCCGAGCTGACCTATCTGCAACCCCTTGAACCAGAGCGGAGCCCCTTCGCTCAAACCGGCGAGATCCTCTGCCTGCAGGGTCAGCTTGATGCCGCCGCGCTGTGCCTGGCTCTCCAGGGTCATGGTGTTGACCCGTTTACCGGGTTCATAGTCCAGACGAATGGCGGGCCCGGCCAGCAGGCGATCCGCATGCTTGATCCCGGCAGGGGAGAGAGAGACCGTCTCCCACACCAGACGACTCTTGCCGGTCACCCGGAACGCCTGCTCGGGGTTGATGAGGGCCGTCACGCTCCGCCCCTGTTCGGTGAGGCGAATGGGGTCGATGCGTCCAATCTCGATGCCCTCATAGAGGATGGGCATCCCTTCCTTGATGGGCAGAGTCCCCGCCTGGATGGTGATGCGCTCACCCCGGGCGGCCTCGGCCAGCCCCTTGTAGAGGATGAAGTTGACCCCCTTTTGCGCCACGGGAGAATCCTTGGGGGAGTCAAACGCAATGCCGCCGCTCAGGATGGAGGTGAGACTGCCCGCCTCCACGCTGACGCCAGCCAGGCTGAAGGAGCCCTTGATGCCGCTGATGTTCCAGAAGCGGGTATCCGCCTTGACGAGGTGCTCGAAGCGCGGCTCGATCACCAGATCCAGGATCACGTTCTGGTTCTCTTCCCCAAGACGGGTGTTGATGACACTGCCCACCTCCAGCCCGCGGAAATAGATCTTGGCACCGATGCCCACCGACCCCAGAGAATCGGCTGTCAGGTGCAGGGTTCGCCCCTGGGCCTGATAACCAGGGGGAGGGCCATCCAGGGCATCGAACTCATCCTCCAGCGGGTTGTTCTCCCGTCCGGGTTGCAGGTTGATGTAGTTGCCGGACACCAGGGTGTCCAGGCCGGAGATCTCGGTCAGTGACGCCTTCGGACTCACCAGCCAGAAGTCGGAGCCCTTGCGTATGAGGGAGCGGGCACGGCTGTCCACCTTGGCCAGCACCGCAATCTTGCGACCATCCTGTGCCAGTTCCAGCTCCTGGACCACGCCGATGGCGACCCCCTGATAGCGCAACTGGGTCTTGCCCGGCAAGATACCGTTGCCCTGGGCAAAGTTGATGCGAATGAGTTGACCACTGCTCGTCCACTGCTGGTAGAGAAAGCCTCCCGCCAGCAAGAGGGCGATGAAGGGCAGCAACCAGACCGGTGATAACCAGCGGTGCTTCTCAATGACGGGCTCAGCCCCGACCATACCGACTCCTTACATTGGCTGTGATGCACAGCGCGTTCGACACAAAAAACATTAACGGGCCGCCTTGTCCCACAACAGGCGGGTATCGAGCATCCTGGCCGACATCATGGTGAGCACCACCACGCCGGCGAACGCCGTCGCCCCGGGGCCGGCACGCACATTGAGCAGCACGCCGCGATCCACCAGGGCCACCATCAGCGAGATGACGAACAGGTCCAGCATGGACCAGCGTCCGATGAAATCGATGATGCGGTACATGACGAGTTGGCGTTTGCGGCGCACCGGCTTGCTGCGCTGCAACTGCCAGCAGATCCAGCCAAGACCCAGGATCTTGCCGATGGGCACGATGATGCTCGCGGTCAGTACTATGGTGGCGATGCCGGACATCTTGCTGCGATAGAGCGCCATGATACCGCTGAAAATGGTATCGGACTGCAATAATCCCTTGTTGTAGAAGTGGGTGATGGGCAGCAGGTTTGCAGGCAACAACATGAAGGTGGCCAGCGCCAGCAGGCCCCATGACCAGGCGAGGGAATGGGGAATGCGCATCTGCAAGGGGGTATGACAACGAGGGCAGCTCATGCCGTGTTGATGGCGCACCAGCAACCCACAGGTATGGCAGCGGCAAAGCCCCAGTTCACGGGCGCTGATCGGGGACATGGTCCGGCTCCCGGGAGGCATGTTGCAGCGGAATCCGCTCCCAGTAAGGGGCAGGATCAAAGAGGATCAGCAACGTCATGTTGAGCAGCATCAGACAACCCAGGCTCAGCAGACCGCCTCCCAGGCGCACGTCGGCGATGTCGATAAGCTTGAACAGGGCGACCAGCAGGCTGACGATGTACACCTCCAGCATGGCCCAGTGGCGAAATACCTCGACCGCTTTGAGGGTCCACGCCAGCAGATGCCAGCGCTTGGCCAGGCCGGAGGCGAGGGCAAAGATCCCGAGCAGCAGCCCTGTCGGCGCCAGCACGGCGCACCAGAGCACCAGTGTTGCCACCCAGAGCTCGCTCTCGGCATACAGCATCATAATTCCCTTGATCAGGTTGGCGTCCGAGTTCACGCCCGCCAGACGAAGATAGATCAAAGGCTCAAAAAACGCGGAAGGCAGCAACAGGAATCCGGTGATGGTCAGCGCCATCAACTGGGAAGGGCGAAAGGCATAGCGCCCATACAGATGCTGATGACAGCGGGGGCAATGGGCGTGACGGCGCAGCGGCAGCAACTTGCGTTCGATCAGCAAGTCACAGGCCGGACAGACAATCACCGAGTGCGGATCCGACATACGATTCAACCTGTTGAAGGAATTGATGAAATTTACCTTAAAACGCCTGCCCTGTCTTGCCGCGCTGCACACCCCCCTTTGAAAAGACGTGTTTTCCGCTGTGAACTGGCCGCCGCCAGCCAAGCAGGGGCTGGCGATGCACGCCGACATGCTGAGGGTATTTGCAATACTGTATATACGTACATATACTTGCGGTCACTATCATCAGGAGGGCGCCGCGATGGCCGTTGAGATCAAGTATGTTGTGGTACGTGGGGGAGTGGAGAAGATGACCTTTGCCAGCAAGAAAGAGGCGGATGCCTATGACAAACTGCTGGACACCGCCGATGAGCTGATGACACTGCTGGCGGGTGCGCCGGTCGCGCTTGCACCGGAGCAGCAGGAGAGTCTGGCCTTTTATCTGGCCGAGCAGCGGGATCAGTTGCAGCAGGTATTGCGCGGTGGAAAAGGGCAGGGGAATTCCCCCAAAGAAGACAAGCTGGATACTGAACTGCCAAAGGGGAAGCCCCTGAAGAGCGTGGCTTGAGACGAAAGGGCGGGGAAGGGGATGTGAGGCAGAATCCACTTTCTCATTCATGAAAAGTGCAACTTAAGTCATTGTCACGCCTCTTTTCCCCGAGAATTTTCCAACCACACCGCATATTTATTGAATATGCCGATTGCTCGTTATCATGGGGTATCACAGCAAGATGCCTCAGGTCGTTGCCCCCAAGGCGCACTGCAACCCCTGATGCCGATAACCCCATTTATCGGCATCAGGGGGGGGCGGCCCCGTTCAAAACATTCAACCGACATCACACACCATCATGACTCATCCAGCACTTCCACCCGCCATGCCACTGTTCGATAGCGTGGACCACCTTGAGGCGGGCAATCCCCAGGTCAACCAGTACCTCGCCACCCTGAGTCTTGGCAAAGTCCCCGACGCGGGGATCGTGTATGAGCTGGCCGTCGACTGGCTGCTGGAGCAGCGCCACAGCGAAAACAACTACAAGACCTATCGCAGTGAGCTGACCACTTTTTTGCACTGGTGTTTTTGCGAGGTGGCCATCAGCCCCAGGGATCTCACCAGGCGCATCATGATGCGCTATCTCGACTATTGCCAGGCGCCACCGTCCAGACTGATTGCCTACCGCAACGTCGCCCAGTTCGTGCTCGACAAGGAGTGGGGGGAACGGTTGCCAAACCCCCTGTGGCGTCCGTTTCTTGGCAAGCGGGAACTGGGCCGGGAGCTACCGTATCGACTGAGTGAGCAGGCGATGAAGACAAAACTCGCCATTTTGTCCGCCTTCTTCCAGTTTCTCATCCAGGAGGAGTACATGGATCGCAATCCGGCTCTCCTGCTGCAGCGGGTTAAACGTGCGGGCCCCCAGGAGGCTGGTGAAGACGCGCAATCCTTCACTGAGCTGCAATGGTCTTATGTGATGCAAGCCGCCGAACAGCTCGCTGCCGAATGCCCGGCACAACATGAGCGCAGCCGCTTTCTCATCTGTCTGATGTATGCCTGTTATCTGCGGATTTCCGAGGTGGCGGCCAGGCCGGGTTTCAGCCCCGTCATGGGCCAGTTTCGACGTGACGCCAAAACGGGCGTCTGGGGTTATGACATTCCCCGCAGCAAAGGCGGTAAACGTCGCACCGTGGCCGTTTCTCAGGCTCTGCTCGAAGCCCTGACTCGCTATCGTACCTTTCTTGGCCTTTCGCCACTGCCGGCCCCCGGCGAGCAGACCCCGCTGTTCGTACGCCACAAGGCGGCGGCCCATGGCCGCGAACAAGGCGAACTCAATGCCAATCTGGGTATCCGCCAGCTTCGAGACCTGGTAATGGCGGTATTTGAACAGGCCGCAAGCCTCGCCGAACAAGACGGTTTTGATCAGGATGCCGCTGAAATGCGAACCCTGACGCCGCACTCCATTCGCCATACCGGTATCACCCATGACATCAATCTGCACGGCCGGCCTTTATCCCACGTACAAGCCGATGCGGGACACGACAGCATCGACACCACCTCCAAGTACCTGCACACCGGCAACCGGGAACGTCACGAGAGTGCCAGCCGCAAGCCGCTGGATCACTTGCTCGACCAGAACCGTACATATGACTGATAACCAATGGTGAACAATAAAACTGCACTCATAACCAAGACACGGGACCTAAAGGCAATCCTTGATTGATTATGCCCTGGGACTCATAAAATACGACACTGCGCATAATGTATATTATGTTAAATGAAATATCTTGGTATTCTGTCACCCTCAACCGAACTGTGTATAATGGTGGCAATTGATCCTATCCCCGACCGGATGTCTTAAGTGGCTGAATTAACATCAGAACAATTAAAACCCGCTTTCTCGATTGAGCAGTTCCCCACACTTGGCGAACTCGACCCCATTCCGTTTGCCGCCCTGCAACCCAGAGCGATTTCGGGTATCAAACGGCTGGCCAGTTTTGATGGTGACTGCCCGGTCATGATCCTCAACGGTTTCCCCGGTGCAGATTACGAGAATGTCTGCCAGACCCTGATCGCCTCTTCGAATGGCAAGGATGGCGACCTGTTCGATCTCTGTTATACCGAGAATCTCAACAACCCTTTCAAGCCCATCTGGCTGCGCCTGCAACCGGGCTCGGGTTTCGAGTTCTGCGAAATGGTCGGTGAGCTGCTCAAGCTGATGAGCCACCATCTCGACGCCGAGCGGCTGGTCACCCGGATCATCCGCAAACAGAACAACGACCCCAAGATCGTGGATTTCCTCTCCGATCTGGCCGCCCATGTCGCCCAGGGCCTCGAGTTCCAGCACCCGGTGCTCATCAACCTGCTGATCCATCATGAGGATCAGCAAGCCCCTGTCGTCTACGGCCGTGACCTGAACTGGGATACCTTGTTCGGTTCCATCAACTATCAGACGGAACAAGGCTCCGTTTACGCCAACCAGCACCTTTTGGAACCTGGTCTGCTGCGGGAAGCCAACGGTGGTTACCTGATACTGCAGCTTGATGAGCTGCTGGATCAGCCTCATCTCTGGTTCAAGCTCAAGAACGCCATGCAAAAAGGCGAGCTGGACTGGAATGCCTATCAGGAAGGCAAGACGCTGACGCCGTTCTTCACCCCGGAGGCGACCCCCATCCGGTTCAAGTTGATCCTGGTCGGTGACAGGCTGGACGTGGCGGAATTCCAGATGCTGGACAGGGACATGGCGGAGCGCATCTTCCTGCGTGCCGATCTGGTCTCCGAAGTGAACATCGAGGAAGATCTCCCCGCCTTCCTGCAATATCTCGCCTGGCTGCGAGCGCGCTGGGCGCTGCTGGATTTCACCCCAGGTGCCCTCCTCGCCCTCTGTCGCCATGCCAGCCGCCTGTGTGACCACCAGGAGTGGCTATCCCTCTCCGAGGTACAGCTCGGCGCCATCATGCGCATGGCCGACAGCCTGGCCCGCGAGCTGGAAGCGATCTGCGTCACTGACGAACATATCCTGCTCGCCCTGGAAGAACAGGATTACCGCCTCAACTATCTGGTGGAGCAATCGGATCAGGGGGTCATCGACGGCCAGATCCTGCTGCAGACCGACGGTGAAGAGGTTGGCCAGATCAACGGGCTTTCCGTCATCCAGGTGGCCGGCCATCCCTATGACTTCGGGGAGCCGGTACGCCTCACCGCGACCGTCCACCTCGGGGATGGCGATGTTGCTGACATCGAGCGCAAGGCGGAGCTCGCCGGGCACATTCACGCCAAGGCCATGATGATCATCCACGGCTACCTCTCCAACAAGTTCGGCGCAGAGAACCCCTCGCCGCTCTCGGCCAACCTGGTGTTCGAGCAGTCATACCACGAGATCGATGGTGACAGCGCCTCCCTGACCGGCCTGTGTGCCCTGCTCTCCGCCCTCGCCCGCCAGCCCATCTATCAGCACTTCGCCGTGACCGGTGCGGTCGACCAGTTCGGCAATGTGCAGGCCGTGGGCGGCGTGAACGAGAAGATTGAGGGCTTCTTCCGGGTGTGCAAGATCCACGGTCTCACCGGAAAGCAAGGCATTCTGCTGCCAGGCACCAACGCCCAGCAGCTCAACCTCTCTGATGAAGTGATCGCGGCAGTAGAGGCCGGCCAGTTCCACATCCACCCGGTGGATCACGTGGAAGAGGCAATCGAGCTGCTCACCGGCTGCGTTGCTGGGGAGCCTGACATGCCGGATACCCTGTTTGGCCGCATCCAGGAGAGACTGGACGAACTCAATGGCACGGCAACCAAGAGTGGCGGCCTGCTGCGCAGCCTGCTGGACCGGCTGCTTGGCCGTTAAATGAAGTGATCGGAGTTGTTTGGCGAACATCTGTAAGCTAAATTGGCCCGGCTTTGACCCATATGAAGGATAAACAGCGTGACCCTAGATAACGACACCACTGATCCCCGCCTCTCCCTGTGCGAACAAGGCAAAGAGTCCTTTACCCGTGAAGAGCTGCTTGCCTGCAGCCGTGGCGAATTATTTGGTGAAGGTAACAGCCAGCTGCCCGCCCCCAACATGCTGATGATGGATCGCATCGTCAAGATCAACGACCATGGCGGCGAGCACGGCAAGGGTGAAATCCTGGCTGAACTCGATATCACGCCGGATCTCTGGTTCTTCGACTGCCACTTCCCCGGCGATCCCGTCATGCCTGGCTGCCTGGGCCTGGATGCCATGTGGCAACTGGTCGGCTTCTTCCTGGGCTGGAAAGGGGGTCCTGGCAAGGGACGTGCGCTGGGTGTCGGTGAAGTCAAGTTCACCGGCCAGATCCTGCCGACGGCCAAGAAGGTCACCTACAAAATCACCTTCAAGCGCGTCATCAACCGCAAACTGGTCATGGGCATTGCCGATGGCGTCGTGGAAGTGGATGGTCGCCCCATCTACAGCGCCACCGATCTGAAAGTGGGCCTGTTCAAAGACACCACCGCATTCTGATCCTGCTCCTGGGTGAGCAGAGACAACGTAAAGGGGCCACGATGGCCCCTTTCCTTTTGTAATGAGTGATGAAGTATCGGTTACTTCATGAAGAGGCCTGAGCCTCGCCCTTCCATGGCATCGCGCCAACCACCAAGCCAATGGCCCCTGGCATCCAGGCACTGGTACGGACACGCTTCTTTCTGTTTGCCGACTACGCCAGCCTGATAACCACGAGCGCGAGCTCTCTCCAGACGGTCCCGTTTCTGTCTCTTCATCATCTACGACCCTCTTCATGGAACAAAAAAAGCGACCAGTTTTTCACCGGTCGCCTTCATCTTTACCCCAGGGGGGAGGCAGGGTCAAACAAAAATTCCATGCTATTCAGGGGTTGTGACACAAGATACTGAACTGCATTAATTTTTGATGACACTTATTTATCGCTGATAGCGACGCAGCCAGGCAAAGGGCAGCGCCAGCAGAGTCAACCAGAACAGGCTGCCACCACCGCCCTCGCCACCATCCTGACCGGTCTGGTTGTTGACCGGCGCATTGCTGACCACATAGCTGGCCGGGGCATTGCCCTGATAATCCGCCACGGCCGGCGTCAGTTTGACGGCGACCACGGTGGCGTTGGCGCGTTTGTTGAGGTCGCTCTCGCTGTCATAGCGATACGCCGTCGCGGCAATGGTGCCGTCGCTGCTGATGCCGCTGGCATAAGCGATGTGATAGTACTTGCCGTTCTGGGCACACTGCTTGTTGCCGGCGTCATCCTTGCCACAGATGAGATCGTTCAGATACCAGCTGTTGGCCGGGGCGGCCGCGTTCAGCAGGAAGGCTTCCTGCATGCGGTTGGTGCCATTGACCACCGGTTGGGTCTGATGGCGGGAGTCGCGCCAGCCAACCACCATGTTGTGCTCGTTGATGGCGGCCGCTTCCGAGCCTGCCCCCGAGACCGGCTTGTCTTGAAGAGGAAGGCTGGCCGCCGTACCCGGCTTGCTCAGGTTGAACAGGAACATCTCCACCGGGCGGTTCTGACCCTTGTTGATGCGATAGCGCTGGTTGCCGATCACGTAGCCGTTGTCGTTGACGGCCACGGCCCAGCTGTGTTGCAGCTTGGCATCGTCCTTGCCAGGCTCGCCATCCGGCAGCGGGATGATCTTGGTGGTGCCCACGGTGCCGGCAGCCGTATCCAGGGTCCAGTAGCTGGCGAGGTTGCGGCCATCCAGATCACCGGTGCCCACCTCGCCGGTAGAGCTGTAGCCCACGCCGTAGAGGGTGCCGTTGTACTTGGCCACGCCCAGTGCAGAAGCGGTTTGCAGCACCTCGTCACGCTGATGGCCATAGGTGCCGGCCTGCATCAGCTTGTTGAACCCGCCCGAGCTGTTGAGCAGCCAGAAACTCGCCTGGGTATCGACCCCGGGGCAGTAGCGGAAGTCACCGTACTGGCTGTCATTGCCCGTCTCGAAACACCACTTGTAGAAATCACCGCCCACCTTGTGGCGATACTTGTCGCTGGCCGCGGTACCGGTCACCAGATACTGACCGTTGTCCAGCTTCTTGATGGAGGTGGGTACGCTCAGGCCGTGGGTGCTGGCCGCATCCTTGAGCTCGACCGGGTTGCCGTCATTGACCACGGCAAAGGCGGTGCGCAGCTTGCCATTCATCTTGTAACCGACCCGATCCTCCGGAACATCCCCGAGGGCCGTCACCAGGCCATCGACCTCGGAGCTGGTCACGTAGCCCAGGTTGCTGCGTTGATCCACCTTGTCCAGGAAGTCGCGACGCCACTGGTAGGCAAAGCCCGAGTTGTCGCTCCAGAAGGAGTTGCAGACCGAGTTGGAGAGCATGCAACCCTGCTCGAAACGGAAACGATCCACCAGGAAGTCGGCAAACCGCACGGTGGAGAAGTATTCCGCCATGTTGTTCTTGGTGTTGAGCCCGATGAGGCCGTTGGCATCGCCGCTGATCCCGCTGGCATAGCCTTTGACTTCGTCATCGACGATGGTGAAAAAGGAGCTTTGTGCCGCCTGCGCGTTGAGGCTGGCGCCGACCAGGATGGCCAGCATGGATAATTGCTTTTTCATCTACTTCCTTAGTCTTGATGTTTCAACGCTTCCAACTCCTCCCAACGGGAGAAGGCGTGTTCCAATGCGGCCTCTGCCGCATTCAATGCATCCAGTTTGGGCTGGGTCTGCTCTGCTGGCAGGGAGAAGAAACCGGGGTGGTTAATCTCGGCCTGCAGGGCATCGAGTTCCATTTCCAACTGTTCCAGCCGGGCTGGCAGATTATCCAGCTCCAGTTGCAACTTGTAAGAGAGTTTTCGTGTTTTTTTCGCAGGCTCCGCTGCCGATGCGACAGGCTCTGCCACCTTGACCGGGGCCGGCTTGGCCGTCTGTTGGGCGGCCTGCAGGGCTCGTGTGGCCATCATGTCGGCGTAGCCCCCGACATAATCGCTGATCCGTCCATCCCCTTCAAACAGCCAGCAGCCGGTCACGGTATTGTCGATGAAACGGCGATCGTGGCTGACCAGCAGCAGGGTGCCCGGATAATCGGTGAGCAGCTCTTCCAGCAATTCCAGCGTTTCGACATCCAGGTCGTTGGTTGGTTCATCCAGAATCAACAAGTTACTGGGTTTGAGGAAGAGTTTGGCCAACAGTAGACGGTTTTTCTCGCCCCCTGACAAGGCCTTGACCGGGGTGCGCGCCCGCTTGGGCTCGAACAGGAAGTCCTGCAGGTAGCCAAGGATGTGGCGGGAGCGGCCGCGAACCATCACCTCCTGCTTGCCCTCCCCCACGTTGTCCACCACCGTCTTCTCGGGATCGAGCTGCTCACGGTATTGATCGAAGTAGGCCACTTCCAGGTTGGTCCCCTGGCGCACCGAGCCACGGCTCGCCTCGAGCTGGCCCATCAGCAGCTTGATCAGGGTCGACTTGCCGCAGCCGTTGGGGCCAACCAGAGCAATCTTGTCCCCGCGCAGCACCTGCAGATCCAGTCCCTGGAACAGGGTGCGATCACCAAAGTCCAGCCCCAGCCCCTCGGTCTCGAACACCAGCTTGCCGGAGCGGCCCGCCTCGTCCAGTTGCAGCTTGGCCTTGCCCTGCAGTTCCCGGCGCTGGGTGCGCTCCATGCGCATCGCCTTGAGGGCCCGCACCCGTCCCTCGTTGCGGGTACGACGCGCCTTGATCCCCTGGCGGACCCACACCTCTTCCTGGGCCAGCTTGCGGTCGAACTCGGCGTTTTTCAGCTCCTCGACCCGCAACCACTCCTCCTTGCCTTGCAGATATTCGTCATAGTTACCGGGCCAGGAGGTGATCACGCCGCGATCGAGATCGATGATCCGGGTCGCCAGCTTGTGGATGAACTCCCGGTCGTGGGAGATGAAGACGATGGCGCCACGAAAGTCCTTGAGGAACTCTTCCAGCCAGTTGATGGCATCGATGTCCAGATGGTTGGTCGGCTCGTCCAGCAGCAACAGGTCCGGGTCACACGCCAGGGCGCGGGCCAGAGCCACCTTGCGCAGCCAGCCGCCAGACAGACTGTCGAGCGTCACATCAGGGTCGAGATCGAGCAGGGTCAGCACCTGATTGATGCGGGTTTCGTACTGCCAGCCGTTCTGATAGTCGAGCTGCTCCTGCAACTGGCTCATGGTGCGAATGTTGGCATCGGAAGGGTCGTGCGCCAGGGCGTGGGAGACATGGTGGTACTGCTTGAGCAGCTCCCCTACCCCGGCCAGCCCTTCTGCGGCGTAATCGAACACGGTGATCTCGCTCGAGGCGGGCGGATCCTGCTCGAGGCGGGTCACTTTCAAATCTTGTTGCAACACCAGACGGCCGTCGTCCAGCGGCAGTTCGCTGGCAATCACCTTCATCAGGGTGGACTTGCCCGCCCCGTTGCGACCCACCAGACAGAGGCGCTCGCCCCGCTCTATGGTGAGCTCGGCATGGTCGAGCAGCGGAAAATCACTGAACGACAGGGACGCGCCGTGCAATGTCAAAAGAGCCATGTTTGTTCCTTGTTGCTTATGAAAAAACGGGCGGCAGCGTGAATCTGCCCCCGTTTTGTCGTCAAATCCTGCTCACCCCTGTGCCAGCCAGCCTTGCAGCTCCCCCAGGGTGAAGGGCCAGCCCAGCTCCCGGCCGGCACTGTCTTGCAGCACCGGGATGCGCACCCGGTAAGCCTCGAGCCAGGCCTCCTCCTCCAGGATGTCGCAGCGGCGGGTCTGCGCGGCCATCCCGGCCTGTTCCACCAGCGTCCACGCCTGTTCGCACAGGTGACAGCCGTCGGTGTGAAACAGGGTCAGCATCAGCCTTGTGCCTCGGCGTGGGTGATGATCCAGCAGTTGTGGATATGCTGGTTGCGCTCGAAGTCCTTGGGCCGGGTCTTGTTCGTGATGTTCTGCGCCTTGAGACCGATGGCGTCAAGGCCGGCCAAGTCCATCTTGAAGTGGCGTTTGTTGTTGGAGAAGACCAGGGTGCCGTCCGCCGCGAGCAGGCGCTTGAGGTGCTGCATCAACAGCAGGTGATCCCGCTGCACGTCGAAGCTCTCGTCCATCCGCTTGGAGTTGGAGAAGGTGGGCGGATCGATGAAGATGAGGTCGTACTGCTCGTCGGCTTCCGACAACCACTTCAGGCAGTCCGCCTGCACGAACTTGTGCTCGCGGCCCACCAGCGAGTTGAGGCGCATGTTGTCCTGGGCCCAGTTGAGGTAGGTGCGCGACATGTCCACCGTGGTGGTTTCGCGGGCGCCGCCGAGCCCCGCGTGCACGGTGGCACTGCCGGTGTAGGCGAACAGGTTCAGGAAGCGCTTGCCCCGAGCCATCTGGCCCAGCATGCGGCGGGTCTGACGGTGGTCGAGGAAGAGGCCGGTGTCCAGATAGTCGTAGAGGTTGACCCAGAGGCGTGCACCGTACTCCTGCACTTCCATCCGGTGCTGCTCTTCGGAGAGCTTCTGGTACTGCTGTTTGCCTTCCTGGCGCTCGCGCACCTTCAGGATCACCTTCTCGCCGTCCATGCCGGTCACCTTGATGGCGGCCTGCACCATGTCCAGCAGACGCTGGCGGGTTTTCTGGGCGGGAATGTCCTTGGGCGCCGCGTACTCCTGTACCACCAGATAATCCTGATAGCGGTCGATGGCGGCGTTGTATTCCGGCAAGTCCGCGTCATAGAGGCGGTAGCAATCGAGGTTCTCCTTGCTCGCCCATTTCTCGAGGGTCTTCAGATTCTTGCGCAGACGGTTGGCAAAGTCCTGGGCCACCTCTTTCTGGGAAGCGACGGCATCGAGGGCGATCTGGTAGTTGCGCAGCTGGCACTCGAGGGCGCCGTTGAACAGGCGATACTGCTTGTCGGCACGCAGGCGCAGGCAGCTCAGGAGTTCGGGAGAGGCGGAGAGAATGGTGACCTTCCACCCCTGGAAGCCGCGGCGCAGGGCATCGCCAAGGGCCTGATGCACTTCCAGCAACGCCGGGAATTCACCGAGACGCTCGCCATAGGGCGGGTTGGAGATAAGCATGCCGACCTGACGGCTCTCTCCTTCCACAGCCGGCATTGGCAGCGGATTTTCCAGCTTGGTGACATCGGCCTGCTTGAAGGTAATGAGATGATCCACGCCGGCGGCCTTGGCGTTGTCACGGGCCTTCATCAGGACCCGGGTATCCGCATCGCAACCGAACAGTTTCACCTCGCAGCGCTGCATGCCGCGCTTGGCACGTACCTGGGCTTCCATCATCAGACTCTGCCACAGTTCACCATCGTGTTGCAGCCAGCGATCGAAACCGAAGCGCTCACGGCGCAGGGCCGGCGCCATGTCGGCAGCGATGAAGGCCGCTTCAATCAGCAGGGTACCGGAGCCGCACATGGGGTCCATCATGGGCTCGCCGGCCCAGCCGCTGCGGGCAATCATGGCCGCCGCCAGGTTCTCTTTGAGGGGCGCCTCGCCGGTGCCCTGGCGATAGAAGCGCTGGTGCAGCGCCGGGCCTGACAAGTCCAGCGTGATATTGGCCTTGCCTTTGCCAAGGTGCGCCATGATGCGAATGTCCGGGGACTTCTTGTCCACATCCGGGCGCACGTGACCGCGCTTGGTGAAGCGATCGACGATGGCGTCCTTGATCTTCAGGGCACCGTACTGGGTATTGCGAATGGAGGCGTTGGTACCGGTAAAGTCCACCGCGATGGTGGCGGTACCGGAGAAGTGATCTTCCCAGGGAATGGTATGGGCCCCGAGGTAGAGGTCCAGATCGTCGTTCATCTGGAACTCGGAGAGCACCAGCACGATTCGGGAGGCAAAGCGGCTCCACAGACAGGCCTTGTAGCCGATGGCCAGTTCGCCCTTGAAGTGGACGCCGGCCACGGTCTCACGGACCTGCTCTGCACCCAGATTGGTCAGCTCGACGGCCAGCAGGTTTTCCAGCCCTTTGGGGCAGGTTGCAAAAAATTCTTTCATCACGCTCACGGGGATGCCATAAAAATAGTGCCGCATTATACCTTATCGGCCCGCGCTCGGCACTCGAACCTTGGACAAAGGCGCCATATAAACGGCAAGAGGCGCGGCAAACGCTCCCCTCCCCCTTGCGGGCGACAGGATCCCGCTCTTGGCTGGCAGTTGTCTACCATCACATTCGTAAAGAATTCGAAAATCTTGCCCGGACCAGGCAGAAAATGGTCGTGACGACCAGACGAAGGAAAAAGACAAATAATGGAACAAGAGAGAGACTGAGCGCTTAAATATCAGACCAATATAGCAGGCCTATAACGGACTTATTCGTCGCCATATAACGGCCCCGTCGTCAGCCCACTTCCCGATATTGTGTCTGTGCCCGAACTCTGGCTTGCATCCGGTTATTCATCACCTTGATCACGGCAAAGCGCGGCAGCGTCTTGCTGTTGGTCAGCACCAGCTCGTCGGTCAGGTTCAGGCAAACACTCGCCTGATCGCCGGCTTCGATGACCATGAATTCCCCCCTACCGTGGGGCGTATCCATCCACACCAGGGATCCCATATCCGGAATAACATGGGCCTGCTGTTCATGAAAGAACCAGCTTTGCGGCATCAGGGGTTTATAAAAACGGCTGACGGCGATGGCATTGAGGACCAGCTGGACCTGGTGGGGCGTACTCCAGTCGAGTTCAGCGGCCTTGTCCATCAACTGGTAATAGAGGGCGGCATCATCCACGCAAAAAGGCTGGGTGGTGAAAGAACAGGGAACAAGTTGTCGACCTTTATATTCGGTGGCAAATATCATGCGATCGGACAAATCCAGCATAAGGCGATCATCCTGAGCGTCATAATGCCACTGCCAATTGTCATTGGGTTGAATACACATGGTGGTGCCCTTATCTAAGCCGTCCCTCGACTTTATTCCATGTCGAGAATTTGAGCAACGTTAAATAAGGGCAACCGGTTATTTTTTAAATATGGGTAACGATCTCTTTGACCAGACTCGGCCCTTTATAAATAAAGCCGCTGTAAATCTGGACAAGACTGGCACCCGCTGCCAGTTTTTCCCGAGCCGCCATGGCGCTGTCGATACCACCCACACCGATAATGGGCAGGGCGCCGTCGAGGGCCTTGGCCAGGTGGCGAATAACCTCGGTGCTCTTGTGCTGGAGCGGACGACCGCTAAGCCCGCCAGCCTCTGCGGCATGGGGCATGTCATATATCATCTCCCGCTCCAGAGTGGTATTGGTGGCGATGACACCGTCAATACGGTTCTTGATCAAAGAGGCGGCTACCTGATCTATTTCATCGAGTGACAGATCCGGGGCAATTTTCACGGCCAGCGGCACATACTTTTTATATTTCTCGGCCAGCTCCTGTTGGCGCTGTTTCAATGCGGCCAGCAGTTCATCCAGTGCATCGCCATATTGCAATTGACGCAGACCCGGGGTGTTTGGCGAGGAAATATTGACCGCAATATAACCGGCGTGGTCATACACCTTGTCCATGCAGAGAAGGTAATCATCCTTGCCCTGCTCGATGGGGGTGTCCTTGTTCTTGCCGATATTGATGCCGATCACCCCCTGATATTTGGCCTCTTTCACCTTGGCCACCAGGTGATCGACTCCCTTGTTGTTGAATCCCATGCGATTGATGATCCCCTCGGCCGGGATCACCCGGAAGAGACGTGGCTTGTCATTGCCGCTCTGGGGTCTGGGGGTCACGGTACCGACCTCGATGAAACCGAACCCCATGGCGCCGAAGGCATCGATGCACTCCCCGTCTTTATCCAATCCTGCGGCCAGGCCCACCGGATTGGCAAAATTAAGCCCCATGACGGTGACGGGGCGTTTTGGCAGGGTGTTGCGGAAGAAACAATCGAGCGGTGTACCGAGAAGGCGGGGCAAATATTTGATGGAGAGATCGTGAGCCTGCTCCGGATTGAGTTTGAACAGGAAATGCCTGGCGAGTGGGTACAGCATGCTTGCTCCTTAAAAAAAGCCCCGGCAACTGGCCGGGGCTTTTGGGGTTATGCCGAGGTTCGGCAATTCAACTGGAGCAGGTTCAACTCTCGCAAGGCCACCGAGAACTTGGCGAACTCGTGGGTGCTGGTAGTCTTGAAGTCGGCCAACATATGGGTCCAACGGGACAAGAGCTGCTCATGCTCCGAAATCCAGTCGGCCAGTATGGTAGCGCATTCCCCCTGCTCTTTGCACCCTTCCAGTACCACGGAAGTGAGGCTGCGTTGCTGCCAGTCCAGATCTTCGCGGAAGGAGGCCCGCGCCATCGCCTGCCAGTGGTTGCCCACCGGCTGATGGTTGATCTGCTCGAGGAACCAGTGCAGATCCAGCTTGGCACCGAGACGGTAGTAAACGTTGGCGGCGCGCAGGATGTCGGTCTTGTGCTCCGCGGCGATCTGCGCCAGATCCAGGCAGGAGAACAGGCTGCTCATGTGGGATACCTGACGGGCAATCTGCTCGGGTACCGCTTTGGCCACCAGGGCCGCGACCGCCTGCTGGTGCTCGGCCACTTCGCTCTCGTCCATCACCTCGTAGAGGTGCTCCGCCAGGGTCTCGAAGGCCGGGCGGAAGAAGGCGATGTTCTCGCCGATGCTCCAGCTGCGGTTGCGGGCACGCAGGAACCAGCGGGTGGCGCGGCGTACAATGCGGCGGCTGTAGAACATCAGCTCGAGCTGGGTGTTGGCATCCACCTGGTTGTCACACCCTTCGATGTCGCGCCACAGGGTATTGAGGCCGAACACCTCGCGGGCCATGGCGAAGCAGCAGGCCACTTCGGCCACCGAGGCACCGGTCTCGTCCTTCATCCGGCTGGCGAAGTTGAGCCCCATGTCGTTGACCAGCATGTTGGCCACCCGGGTCGCGATGATTTCGCCGCGCAGCGGATGCTGGGCAAGGGCCGCACCGAACTGCTGCTGCAGCTGGGTCGGGAAGCTGGTGACCAGCATGTTGGCCAGGAAGGGCTCGTCGGTCACTTCCGGGCAGTTGAGCTGCTCTTTGAGCACCATCTTGCCGTAAGCCACCAGCACCGCCAGCTCGGGTCGGGTCAACCCCTGCCCTGCCGCCATCCGCTCGGAGAGCTCCTCGTCGGAGGGGAGGAACTCGAGCGCCCGGTCAAGCTTGCCTTCCCGCTCCAGCCCCTGGATGAAGCGCTGCTGCTCTTTCAGCTGCTCGGCACCACGGAAAGCGGTCACCGAGATGGATTGTGACTGGCGGTAGGCGTTGGTGATGACCACCTGGGCCACCGCATCCGTCATCTCGTAGAGCATCTGGTTGCGCTGCTTGAGGGTCAGATCCCCGGCGGCCACCAGTTGGTTGAGCAGGATCTTGATGTTGACCTCGTTGTCGGAGCAATCCACCCCGCCCACGTTGTCGGTGAAGTCGGTGTTGATGCGACCACCCTGACTGGCATACTCCACCCGGCCAAGCTGGGTGAAGCCAAGATTGCCACCCTCGCCCACGATGCGGGCACGCAGGTCACGACCATTGACCCGCAGCACGTCGTTGCTGCGATCCCCGACGTCGGCGTCGCTCTCGCGGGCGCTCTTCACATAGGTGCCGATGCCGCCGTTCCAGAGCAGGTCGACGTTCAGGCAGAGCAGCGCCTTGATCAGCTCATTCGGGGCCATGCCGCTCTTGTCGGTGCCGAGCAGGGTCTGCATTTCCGGGCTCAGCTTGATGGACTTGGCAGAGCGCAGGAAGATGCCGCCCCCCTTGGAGATGAGCTCACGGTTGTAGTCATCCCAGCTCGAGCCCGGCAGCTCGAACAGGCGCTTGCGCTCGACGAAGCTCCTGGCCGCATCCGGGGTCGGGTCGACGAAGATGTGCATGTGGTTGAAGGCGCCCACCAGCTGGATGTGCTCGGAGAGCAGCATGCCGTTGCCGAACACGTCGCCGGCCATGTCCCCAATACCCACGCAGGTGAAGTCGGTGGTCTGGCAGTTGATGCCAATCTCACGGAAGTGGCGCTTGACCGATTCCCAGGCGCCGCGGGCGGTGATGCCCATCTTTTTGTGGTCATAGCCCACCGAGCCGCCGGAGGCAAACGCATCGCCGAGCCAGTGGCCGTATTCGAGGCTTATCTCGTTGGCGATGTCGGAGAAGGTGGCGGTGCCCTTGTCGGCCGCCACTACCAGGTAGTAGTCATCCTCGTCGTGACGCACCACGGATTTTGGCGGGATCACCTCGCCGCCGATGATGTTGTCGGTCACATCGAGCAGGCCGCGGATGAACAGACGGTAGCAGGCCTTGCCCTCCTCCTGGATGACGGCACGGGGGGCGCCTGCCGGCATCTGCTTGCAATAGAAGCCGCCCTTGGCGCCCACCGGCACGATGACGGTGTTCTTCACCTGCTGGGCTTTCACCAGACCCAGCACTTCGGTGCGGAAGTCCTCCTTGCGATCGGACCAGCGCAGGCCGCCACGGGCCACCTTGCCCCAGCGCAGGTGTACCCCTTCCACTCGCGGGGAGTAGACGAAGATCTCGAACTTCGGCAGCGGCAGCGGCATGTCGGTGATGCTGGAGGGGGCCAGCTTGAAGGAGATGTAGGGCTTGATGTTGCCCGCCTTGTCCAGCTGGTAGTAGTTGGTGCGCAGGGTGGCGTCGATCATCTCCACATAGCGGCGAATGATGCGATCGTCATCCAGGTTGGCGACCTGATCCAGCTTGGCGGCGAGCTGCTCATGCAGCTTGGCGGATGCCTTGGCATCTTGCGATGGCACCTTGGCGTCCTGCTTGCCGGCCGGATCCAGACGCTGTTCGAACAGAGTGAACAGCAGCTCTGCGATATCCGGATAACGGGTCAGGGTCTCCTCGATATAGGACTGACTGAAGGAGACGCCGGTCTGGCGCATGTATTTGGCATAGGCCCGCAGCACGGATACCTGACGACCGGTGAGGCCGGCCCCCAGCACCAGACGGTTGAAGCCGTCATCTTCCAGGGTCTTGTTCCAGATGGCGGCGAAGGCCTGCTGGAAGCGCTGCTGGCTCTGCTCCAGATCGAACGGTTGCTCGCCCCGCAGCAGCATGGAGAAATCGAGGATCCAGAACACCTCGCCGGTGGGGGTCCGTACCTGATACGGGGTCTCGCCGATGACGCGCAGTCCCATGTTTTCCAGCATGGGCAGGACGTCGGAGAGGTGGATGGGTTCGCTTCGGTGGAACAGCTTGAGGCGTACCCGGCGATCGTTCTCCTCCTCCTGGGCGCGGTAGAACAGCATGCCAAGCGGCTCGGCCTCGCTCAATCCATCCAGGGCCATGATGTCCGCGACGGCAGAGCCCGGCAGCACATCTTCCTTGTAGGCACGGGGGAAGGCGGTGCTGAAACGGCGGCGCAGCTCGTTACCGCGGGCCTCGCCATAGTGGGAAAGCAGCACGGAATCCAGGCGGTCATCCCAGCTGCGGGCCGCTTCAATCAGGTTGTTCTGTACTTCGTTCACATCCACATCCACGTTGTTGTTGTTGACCCGCACTATGTAGTGAGTCCGTGCCAGCACGCCCTCGGTGAAGTAGACGTTGAACTCCACATCGATGCTGCTGCCAAAATATTTCTGCAAAATCTGCTGGGTCTTGACCCGCAGCGCCGTGTTGTAGCGCTCCTTGGTGACATAGACCATGCAGGAGAAGAAGCGGCCGTAGACGTCGCGGCGCACGAACAGGCGCAGCATGTCCCGCTCCTGCATCTCCAGCACGCCGAGACCGGTGGCCAGCAGCTCCTCTTCACGGGCCTGGATCAGCTCGTCGCGCGGGTAGGTTTCCAGCACGTTCAGCAGCGCCTTGTAGGCATGAGAGCCCGATTCAAAGCCGGAGGCGGCCATGATGCGCTCGAGGCGGTGGCTGATGAGGGGGATCTGGGTCGCACTGGTGTTGTAGATGGAGGAGGCATACAGGCCGATGAAGCGATCCTCTCCCACCACCTTGCCGTGCTCGTCGAAGCGCTTGATGCCGATGTAATCCACATAGGCCGGACGATGCACCCGGGACTTGCTGTTGGACTTGGTGAGGATCAGCAAGTCGGAACTGAGGGCCGCGTGACGGGCGCTGGCGGGCATGGTGCCGAGGCGCTGGCCTTCGTCCTTGATGGAGTTCTTCATCAGCCCCAGGCTGGACTCGGGCTGCGGCAGGATCTCGTGATCCCCCTCCACCGCCTTGACGTCGTAGCGACGATAACCCATCAGGGTGAAGTTGTGGGCGGCCACCCATTTGAGGAAGGCGACGCAGGAGTCCACCTCGGCCTGGCTGACCGGGTTCTTGCGTTTGGGCAGCTCCTCGATGATCTCGTTCAGGCGCGTCAGCATGGGCTGCCAGTCTCCCACCGCCAGGGCCACTTCCCGCGCCACCGAGTTGAGCTCGGCAGTCAGGGCGTCCATCTCCTCTTCACCGGTCAGGTGATCGATTTCGATGAGGAAGGCGGTTTCCACCGAGGTCTGCTCTGCGGTGTTGTCCAGATCCAGGATGGCGCCAATCTTGCCGCCTTCGCCGCGGATCAGGTGCAGCGGCTGGTGCAGCATCATGTGGGCGGTGATATTGAGACGCTTGAGGGCCATGCGGATGGAGTCCACCAGGAAGGGGGAATCCTGCAGGATGATCTCGACGATGGTATGGGGAGACTGCCATCCGTGGCGGGTCAGCTCGGGGTTGTAGACCCGGATATAGGGCTCGATGCCGGTACGGTGGTTGAGGGCATTCCACAGACTGAGGGCGGCGCCATAGAGATCGCTGTCATTGCGGTCATGCAGATCAGTGCTGGCCATGTTGCCGTAGAACTTGGCAACGAAACATTCGACCAGGGAGGCACTGTTTTTCGGCAATTTCTGGTGGATCAGACTGAGAACGTTTTCGAGCAGAACGGAGGTAGGGGCGTCTTTCAATGCCATTGCTAGTTTCCTTATCGGACGACATCACAGACACGGCGACATCCACCCAGGATGCCCACCGGTACAGAGTTGCAGCGAAGTGTAATGGCTTGGATCAAGGAAGGCGAGCAAAGGTGATAACGGGATGTTAAAAACAAGGGACAGATCACGGCTTGGGTTGTGATAAATTTTGCCAAGTTGGCAAAATTCAGAAAATCCCACTGGATGCCGCGCCATTTGCCGGATAGATAGTGACTTAAAGCAGATAATTACCCGGATTGATGTTCAAGTTTTGTTAATTTATGCGTTCCAGGGAAATGAAGCGATGATCGTCCTGGGTTTTCAGTCGAAAGTAGCCGTGAACGCCGCTCTCCGACACAAAACGCCGGATTTTCTCCAATCCCAGCTCCAGGGTCAGACCCTGCTCGGTACGTACCACCAGGCGGTTCACCTGCCCCTGGTACATCAACATGATCTCGTCGCGGCCAAGGGAGAGCCGAAAAGTGTATTGCCTCATGTCACCTCCTGGTCATCCATGAAAAACGGGCAGGAAAGCCAGGCTCCCCTGCCCGCCGTCGCGGCGCTTACTGTGCCAGCGCCTTGCTCACCTTCTCGAACAGATCCCGCGCCAGCCCGTCCAGGTTGGCCAGGCGGGTCAGCTCGGCGCGAACCAGCGCCTTGCGCCCCTCATCGAGCCGCTTGAACTGGATAAGCGGGGTGATGAGGCGGGACGCCACCTGGGGATTGACCTCGTTGAGCTCGATCAAGAGATCGGTCAGGAAGCGATAGCCGCTGCCATCGGCGGCGTGGAACTGCACCTGGTTGTTCATGGCGAAGCTGCCGATGAGCGCCCGCAGCCGGTTCGGGTTGCGGATGCTGAAGGTCGGGTGCGCCATCGCCTGCTTCACGTCATGGAGCACATCCTTGGCCGGCTTGGCCCCCACCAACCGCAGCCAGTTGTCCAGTACCAGGCCATCATGGGCCCATTTGCCTTCGAAGTCGGCCAAGAGCGCGGCGCGGCACGGCAGCAGATGGCTGTTGGCCACCTGGAGCGCCGCCAGGGTGTCGGTCATGTTGTCGGCAGCCTCGTACTGCTCGCGCACCAGGGTATCGGCCTTCGCGGCATCCAGCGCCGCCAGATAACCCAGCACCACACCCTTGAGGGCCCGCTTGGCCATGTCGGCATGGACCACCTGATAAGCCGGCAGACGCAGGCTCTCGTAGCACGCCAGCAGGCGGTCGCCGAAGGCGTGGGCCAATGCGGTCTGGATCCCGTTGCGCACCTGGTGGATGGCGTCGATGTCGGCCACCTCGAACAGCTCGGCCAGGGTCGCCTCCCCCGGCAGGGCCAGGATCTCTGCCTTGAGGGCGGGATCCAGTGCAGCCTCGTCCAGAATGGCGACAAAGGCCGCCAGCAGGGTGTGGGAGAGTTCAACCCCCTGCCCGTGCTGGACCCGGGCCACCCCGTCGATCACCGCCTTGTTGATCAGCATCTGGGCGGCGTCCCAGCGGGCAAACTCGTTGCGGGCATGACGCATCAGGAAGGCCAGGGCCTCGTCGCTGTAGTCATAGTGCAGCTTGACCGGGGCGGAGAAGTCTCGCAGCAGGGAGGGTATCGGTCTGACCGGCACTCGATCGAATTCGAACGTCTGCTGTGCTTCCAGCACGTCCAGCACATTGCCGATGGCCTTGCCCTGGTATTGCAGCGGGATGACGGCACCCTGTGCATCGTAGAGCTCGATGTCGAGGGGGATATGCAGCGGCAGCTTTTGTGGCTGATCCTGGGTCGGCGGCGTGTGCTGGCTCACGTGCAGACGATAGACACCGCTTTCGGCATCGTATTCGTCGGTCACGGTGAGCTCGGGGGTGCCGGACTGGCTGTACCAGCGGCGGAAGCGAGCGAGATCCACCCCGGAGGCATCCTCCATCGCCTGCACGAAGTCGTCGCAGGTGGCAGCAGAGCCGTCGTGACGCTCGAAGTAGAGTCGCATACCCGCCTGGAAGGCGTCCTCCCCCAGCAGGGTGTGCATCATGCGGATCACTTCAGAGCCCTTCTCGTAGACGGTCAGGGTGTAGAAGTTGTTCATCTCGATCACCACATCCGGGCGGATGGGGTGGGCCATGGGGCCGGCATCTTCGGCAAACTGCGGACCGCGCACGGTGCGCACGTTGTTGATGCGGTTGACGCCGCGCGACCCCAGATCGGAGGAGAACTCCTGATCCCGGAACACCGTCAGTCCCTCTTTGAGGCTTAACTGGAACCAGTCGCGGCAGGTGACGCGGTTGCCGGTCCAGTTGTGGAAATATTCGTGGCCGATCACCCGCTCGATGCCGTGGTAGTCCGCATCGGTGGCAGTGGCCGGGTTGGCCAGCACGAACTTGGAGTTGAAGATGTTGAGCCCCTTGTTCTCCATGGCCCCCATGTTGAAGAAGTCCACCGCCACGATCATGTAGATGTCGAGGTCATACTCGAGGCCGAAACGCTGCTCGTCCCAGCGCATGGAGTTGATGAGGCTCTCCATGGCGAAACCGGCGCGGTCCAGGTTGCCCTTGTCCACGAAGATCTCGAGCGCCACCTGGCGGCCGCTTTTGGTAATGAAGTGGTTGCGTTCCACATCGAAGTCCCCCGCCACCAAGGCGAAGAGGTAGCTCGGTTTGGGGAAGGGATCCTGCCACTGCACGAAGTGGCGACCGTCGTCCAGATCGCCGCTCGCGACCTTGTTGCCGTTGGAGAGCAGATAGGGGTACTTGGCCTTGTCGGCGGTGATGCGGGTACTGTAACGGGCCAGGATGTCCGGCCTGTCCATGTAATAGGTGATACGACGAAAGCCCTCGGCCTCGCACTGGGTGCAATAGGCATCGCCGGATTTGTAGAGCCCCTCCAGCGCCGTGTTGGCGGCGGGATCGATGTCGGTGACCACGGTCAGCACGCACTCGGCCGGCAGGTTGAACAGGGTCAGGCTGCTCTCTCCCTGCTCGTATTGCTGATAGGGCACGCCATCCACAATGACGCTGACAAGGTCAAGCCCCTCGCCGTCCAGCACCAGGGGTTCGTTGTGATCGCCGCTGCGACGCAAACGGGAAATGGCGGTGACCCGGGTCAGGGGCTCTTGCAGCTGAAAATCGAGATCCAGGCTGTCACACCAATAGAGGGGAGCCTGGTAATCCTGGCGATATTTGGCCGTCATGGCCTGAGGTTGTTCAGTCATTATTGTGTGCTTCCACGCTTTGTTATTGACGTGTCAGAGGCTGTCACAAGGCTCGGACAGGGTCAAATAGTTTGCATTCAGGCAAAAGAAAGGGCGACCCGAGTCGCCCTTGTCATTTCGTTGCCAGCATCAGCTCTTCTTGCTGAGGGTGGTCAGATCCGCCGTGATGTTGGCCGCTTCCACCTGGTATTCGTCAGGTGCCTCGAAATCGGTCGGCAGTTCATCCAGGCTCTTCACCGTCGGCTTGCCAAGACGGGTCAGCCGCTCATTGGCTCGCGCCAGCGCCTTCTCGTCCTGTTTGGCCTGTTCAGCCAGCCGCTCGGCTTCGTTCAGGGAGACCGACTTCTTGTCCTTGTCCGCCTGATACTCCTTGATGTCCTGCAGCACATAGGCAAATTCCGGATCCTTGGTGATCCGTGCCTCGTGGGCCGCTTTCAGCTTGGGCAGCAGGCTGGAGAAGTCCCCCAGTCGCTCGTAGCTGGCCGAGGCAATCTTGTCCCAGGGCAAGGCGTTGAACTCGCGGCTCTCCCCCGTCTCCCCCGGCGCTACCGCAGTCGGGAAGGCGATATCGGGTGCAACTCCCTTGTTCTGGGTGCTGCCGCCATCGATACGGTAGAACTTGGCGATGGTGTACTGCACGTGACCCAGCGGCTGCTCGTAGAAGTCATAGACCTTGGCGAGGCTGCGATGCTGCTGCACCGTCCCCTTGCCGAACGAGTTTTCGCCGAGGATCAGCGCACGACCATAGTCCTGCATGGCGGCAGCGAAGATCTCGGAGGCCGAGGCGCTGTAGCGGTCGATCATCACCGACATGGGGCCACCGTAGTAGACATTGCCGTCGTCGTCGCCATTGACGGTGATGCGACCCATGTGATCACGGATCTGCACCAC
This sequence comes from Aeromonas sp. s6, assembly GCF_040907815.1. Lineage (NCBI taxonomy): Bacteria > Pseudomonadati > Pseudomonadota > Gammaproteobacteria > Aeromonadales > Aeromonadaceae > Aeromonas > Aeromonas sp. s6. The sequence goes on along the minus strand of NZ_JBFOCN010000121.1, from coordinate 42,536 downwards.
GGGGCCGCTGGCAAAGAAGAGACCGCTCAGGGCGGAAGCTTCCGTCAGGGCACCGCCACCGTTGCCGCGCAGATCGACGATGAGGCCGTCGATCTTCTGCTTGTTGAGGCTGGAGATCTCCTTGATCACGTCGTCGTGCAGGTTGACGTAGAAGCTCGGGATCTCGAGCACGCCGATCTTCTTGCCCTCGGCGGTGATCACCTTGGACTTGGCGGCTCTGTCTTCCAGACGCACCTTGTCACGCACCAGCTCCACCAGCTCGGTCTTGGCGGTCGCGCCCTTGCCGCGCTGGATCTCCAGCTTCACCTTGCTGCCCTTGGGCCCCTTGATGAGCTCGACCACGTCGTCAAGACGCCAGCCAATGACATCCACGATCTTACCGTCGTCCTGCCCCACACCGGTGATCTTGTCATCGGGTTTCAGGTGATTGGACTTGGCCGCCGGGCCGCCTGGCACCAGGGAGCGGATGACGGTAAAGTCATCTTCCGCCTGCAGCACGGCCCCAATCCCTTCCAGCGAGAGGTTCATCTCGGTGTTGAACCGATCGGCGCTGCGCGGAGACAGATAGCTGGTGTGCGGTTCGATGGCGCGGGCGAAGGAGTTCATGAAGAGCTGGAACACGTCCTCGCTCTCGGTCTGGGACATCCGCTTGATGGCGTTGTTGTAACGCTTGCCAAGCAGCTCCTTGATCTCGGGCCACTCCTTGCCGCTGAGCTTGAGGCTCAGGGCATCGAACTTGACCCGCTGACGCCACAGCTCGTTGAGCTCGGCTTCATCCTTGGGCCAGGGAGCCCCTTCCCGATCGAAGACGTAATTGTCTTTCTGGGTAAAATCGAAGGGAGTGTCGAGCAGTTTGAGGGCGTATTCGAACCGCTCGTACCGCCGCTGCTGACTCAGGTTGAACATCTCGTAGGCCGGAGCCAGTCGCCCTCGCTCGAGGTCGGTGTCAAAACCGGTACGATATTTCTCAAAACGGCTGATGTCAGAGGCCAGAAACAGGTTGCGGCTGTAGTCCAGATTCTCCAGATACTTGTCAAAGATCACGGAGGAAAAGGCGTCGTCCAGCTTGAACTGTTTGTAGTGGGAGCGGGTAAACAGATTGGCAATTCGCTTGCTGGCCGTAGCATGTTGGCTCTCTTGAGCCAACACAGGCAAATCACTTTCCTTGAGCACCGGCTCGATGGCCTGTGCGAGCCCGGCAAGCGCCAGGCTACAGGCAACGAGTGAAAAACGAATCACGCCATGCTTCAACATTCGTCTCCTTAGAGAACCAGATGCTCGAACTTGACCCGCAACATCATGCCGGTCTGCAATTGAACCTGTACGTCATCCTTGGTCACTTCCTTGATGGTCGCAGGCACAGGGGACTTGCCCAGCACGACGCGCACGCCCTGCTCGACTTTCAGGGTAGCGGCATCCACTTTCACCAGCGGCGCATCGGCGACCGGTGCAGCCTTGGGAGCAGGGGCGGACTTGGGCTTGTCGGAGCGGGGAGCGTCAGCCTTGCGCGGCGCGTTGCGACGCGGCTGCTTGGGCTTGTCTTCCTTCTCCTTGGTGTTGGTGCGGCGGCTGGCAAAGACACGTTCCTTGCTCTCCTTGAGCGCCTGTTTGGCATGCTCGATGTGCTCTTCGGTGAGCAGCTCGCCCGGGTTGCCGTCCAGATCGACACGGGCCTGGCCAGCCTTGAGGCCATGCAGGTAACGCCAGCTGGAGGTGTATTGACGCAGAGCAGAGCGCAGCATGGTCTTGGAGACTCTCTCGTCATCAGCAAGACGCGCGGCCAGATCCTGGAAGATGCCAATCTTGAGTGGCTTGGCCTCTCCTTCAGCGATGAAGCAGGCCGGGAATTTCTCGACCAGGTAGGCGACGATCTCTTTACTGTTCTTCAGCTTTTCAGTGTTTTCCATGTATAACCTTGGCTTTCATATAGACGCACGGGCATGCCCGAACACAACAAAGGCCCCATTATAGAGAGCTTGGGACCTTTTGCGAACCATCTAGCAATGACTTAGAGCATGCTTTCCAAAATTTGCACCGTTTCTTCGAGGCCAATCCGGTCCTGCTCGTCAAAGCGGTTAAAGATTGGACTGTCGATGTCCAGCACCCCGATGATCTCCCCGCCACGGCGCAGCGGGATCACGATTTCCGAGTTGCTGGCACCGTCGCACGCAATGTGCCCCGCGAACTGGTGCACGTCGTCCACCAGCTGGGTCTTGCCCTCGGCAACCGCAGTGCCACAGACGCCGCGCCCGACCGGGATGCGCACACAGGCCGGCTTGCCCTGGAACGGGCCGAGCACCAGGGTCTCGCCCTGCAGCAGGTAGAAACCAACCCAGTTGATGTCAGCCAGTTCCTGATTGAGCAGGGCAGACAGGTTTGCCAGGGTGGCGATCATGTCGGGTTCGCCCTCTAGCAATGCCTGGGCCTGCTGGTTGAGCGTGCGATAAAATGCTTGTTTTTCAATCATGATTAAATGAACTTCACTCTTTGATAATCAATGCAAGGTACCGTCCTGCCTGAAAATTTCAAATCAATTTTCATTTATCCCCCCTCCTGGGGCCCGATGAGAGTCCGTTCAACGTGCCGCGCCCAACGTCAGTTGATGGCGCTGGCCATTGCTCCACTCGATGGTCAAGAGCCAGTCCATCGCCTCTGCCGTACAACTTCCCACCTGGGTCACCCCTCGCCACCCCGCATCGCTGGCTTCAAACAGCACGGGGATGAGCCCCATGAACATCTCCTTGCCCTCGAGCCAGGCCTTGACCGGCGTAATGGCCGGCACACCCCCTTGAAGGCGCAGGACAAAGTCATGTTCAGGGCGGATCGGCAAGCCATCGATGCTGACCGTCAGCGGGCGATCCCCGACGATGAGGCGGCAGGGGCTGTGGGACAGATCACAAATCTGAACATTGGAGCCCTCTGCATGGTCGCTTCCTGTGCCTGAAAACCAGGTTCGATAGGCCATCAGGGAGAGCAAAATGACCAGCACCATGGACAGGTGGACGATTTTGCGTGAAGTGAGTCTCTCTTTCATGAAAAAACAGCTCTGTAAGGTACGTAGAAAATGTAATTTTCGTGATCTGGCTCAAGGTAAAAACTGGCGGACATGAGACCCGCTGGAGCCAAATATATCACTGTTTGTACTGTTATTTTACCGGTCATTTCAGTATCATTCTCAATGGATTTTCATTTAACCACCTTTTGCTTTTCCTTTTATTAACAGATGTTAACGAGGGGATTTTGCAAAACCGGGGTGAAAATGGCCCAGGACACCGGGCAACACTAACAACAGCATCGGAAGCGGAATACAACGATGAGCCATACAACAAACCACCCTGAGTACAACTACACCGTTGTGCGCCAGTTCACCGTCATGACGATTGTCTGGGGTATCGTCGGCATGTCGGTGGGTGTATTGATTGCAGCCCAGTTGATCTGGCCTGCCCTCAACTTCGACACCCCCTGGCTGACGTACAGCCGTCTGCGTCCCCTGCATACCAATGCGGTCATCTTCGCATTTGGTTGCAGCGCCCTGATGGCCACCTCCTTCTACGTGGTGCAACGCACCTGTCAGGTCCGGCTGTTTGGTGGTCCCCTCGCCTCCTTCGTGTTCTGGGGCTGGCAGGCGATCATTCTGTCTGCAGCCATCTCGCTGCCGCTGGGGTACACCACCTCCAAAGAGTACGCCGAGCTGGAGTGGCCCATCGACATCGCCATCGCCGTGGTCTGGGTGAGCTATGCCATCGTCTTCTTCGGCACCTTGGTCAAGCGCACCACCTCCCACATCTATGTGGCGAACTGGTTCTTCGGTGCCTTCATCATCACGGTGGCCGTACTGCACATCGTCAACAACATGGAAGTGCCGCTCTCCGGCATGAAGTCCTACTCCATGTACTCCGGTGCCATGGATGCCATGGTGCAGTGGTGGTATGGCCACAACGCAGTGGGCTTCCTGCTGACAGCGGGCTTCCTTGGCATGATGTACTATTTCGTGCCCAAGCAGGCGGGTCGCCCCGTCTACTCCTACCGCCTCTCCATCGTGCACTTCTGGGCGCTGATCTCCCTCTATATCTGGGCCGGTCCGCACCACCTGCACTATACCGCCCTGCCTGACTGGGCCCAGTCGCTGGGCATGGTGATGTCCCTCATCCTGTTCGTGCCCTCCTGGGGCGGCATGATCAACGGCATCATGACCCTCTCGGGTGCCTGGCACAAGCTGCGTTATGACCCCATCCTGCGCTTCCTGATCGTCTCCCTGTCGTTCTACGGCATGTCGACCTTCGAAGGCCCCATGATGGCGATCAAGACCGTCAACGCCCTCTCCCACTACACCGACTGGACTATCGGTCACGTTCACTCCGGTGCCCTGGGCTGGGTTGCCATGGTGTCCATCGGTGCCGTCTACCACCTGATCCCGAACCTGTTCGGGCAGGGGCGCATGTACAGCATCAAGCTCATCAACGTCCACTTCTGGCTGGCCACCGTGGGCACCGTGCTCTATATCGTCGCCATGTGGATTTCCGGTGTGATGCAGGGTCTGATGTGGCGTGCGGTCAACGACGACGGCACCCTGACCTACAGCTTCGTGGAGGCGCTGCAAGCTTCCTATCCCTTCTACTTCGTGCGCTTCCTGGGTGGCTGCTTCTTCGTCACCGGCATGCTGCTGATGGCCTACAACGCCTATCGCACCGTCACTGCGCCCAAGGGTTCTCTGGAACCCGTCGCACAGCCAGCCTGATTTGAAGGGGTTTAAAGCATGAGCAACAACAACCGTCACGAGATTTTTGAAAAAAGCGTCCCCATGCTGGTCATTGGCATCATCTTCGCCATCAGCCTGGGGGGCCTGGTGGAAATCACCCCCCTGTTCTTCCAGAAGCAGACCAACGAGCCGGTGGAGGGCCTCAAGCCCTACACCGCCCTGCAGATGGAAGGACGCGACATCTACATCCGCGAAGGCTGCACCGTCTGCCACAGCCAGATGATCCGCCCGTTCCGCGCCGAGACCGAACGCTACGGCCACTACTCGGTTGCCGGCGAGAGCGTGTGGGAGCACCCCTTCCTATGGGGCTCCAAGCGTACCGGCCCGGATCTGGCCCGGGTCGGCGGCCGCTACTCCGATGACTGGCATCGCGCCCACCTCATCAACCCGCGCGACGTAGTGCCCGAGTCCAACATGCCGGCCTTCCCCTGGCTCGAGACCAATGTGCTGAGCGGCGAGCTGACCGGCAAGAAGCTGGCTCTGTTCCGGGATCACTTCGGCGTGCCCTATACCGATGCCGACATCGCCGGTGCCGGTGAGGCCGTCAAGGGCAAGACCGAGCTGGATGCGCTGATCGCCTATCTGCAATCACTGGGCCATGCCCTGAAATAAGGAGTCGGGATATGGATTACGGCACATTTCGCGGCCTGTACACCCTGCTGCTGATGGTCATCATGATTGGCATCATCGTCTGGGCCTACAGCAAGCGCCGCAAGGCTTCTTTCGACGAGGCCGCCAACCTGGTTTTTGCCGATGACGAGCAACCCAGTGCTGATAACAAGAACGCAGGAGCGAAGCAATAATGAGCACTCTGTTTAGCATTTTTGTGACCGTCATAAGCCTTGGCACCATTCTCGGCTGCTTCCTGCTGCTGGCCTGGTGCATGAAGGACAAGATGGGGGCCGAAGAGGGCAAACCCATGGGTCACACCTTCGACGGCATCGAGGAGATCAACAATCCCCTGCCGAAGTGGTGGTCCTATATGTTCCTCTTCTTCATCGTCACCGGGCTCATCTACCTGCTCGCCTTCCCGGGCCTTGGCAACTTCAAGGGTCTGCTGGGCTGGCAGAGCTCCAACCAGGATGTACGTTCCCTGGCCGAGTCCAAGGCAGCGGCGGCTTCCGCCAAGGCCGAAGGACGCGCGGTGGAATACGATCGGGAACTTGCCAAGGCCGACGAGATCTACGGCGCCAAGTTCCGCGAGCTGACCTATCAGGCTGACGGCAAGAGCTACAAGGAGATCACCGAGATCGCCAAGGATCCGGAAGCCCTGAAGGTGGGTCAGCGCCTGTTCCTGCAAAACTGTTCCCAGTGTCATGGCTCCGATGCCCGCGGTGGCCGCGGTTTCCCGAACCTGACCGACAGCGAATGGCAGTGGGGCGGCGCACCCGACCAGATCAAGACCACCATCATGGGCGGTCGTCAGGGTATCATGGCCGCTTGGGGCGAGATCCTGGGTCAGGACGGGGTGAAGGAGGTGGCCTCCTATGTGCTGAGCCTCTCCGGTCGCAAGGTTGATCTGGTGGAAGCCAAGAAAGGGGAAGCACGCTTTGCCATGTGCGCCGCCTGCCACGGCCCGGATGCCAAGGGCGGCATCGCCTTCGGCGCCCCCGACTTGACCAACAACATCTGGCTCTATGGCGGCTCCCGTCAGGTGGTCGAACAGACCATCACCCACGGTCGTCACGGCGTGATGCCGGCCTGGAAGGACATTCTGGGGGAAGACAAGGTACATCTGCTCGCCTCCTACGTTTACAGCTTGTCCCACAACGATCGGCAAAATCAGCAGTAACATGTGATAAGCACGTGATTAATCAGCAAAAAGCCTCGACTCTTCGAGGCTTTTTGTTATCTTGTGTTGGCTGAATTACCGCCATTTCGTTAACCATTTGTTTCGGTAGCATCATGACCCAACCCTGGTATCGCCAATTCTGGCCCTGGTTCATCATCGCCCTCCCCTGCGCCGCCGTGGTAGGCAGCATCGCCACCGCCATCATTGCCAGCAAGGATGGGGTCAACCTGGTAGCGGAGGACTACTACAAGCAGGGCAAGGAGATTAATCAGGATCTCAGCAAGTTCGATCGCGCCGAGGCGCTCGGCATCCGTATCGCCCTCAATGTCAGCGACAAGGAGCTGACGTTAAATCCACTGTCCGGGGATTTCCCCCTCGGGCAGGCACTGCACCTCTCCCTGTTTCATCCCACGTTGGCGGGCCTGGACAGCGAACATCTGCTGACGGCCGATGGCAAGGGAGTCTATCGCCTGATGCTGGACAAGCCCCTCACCGGCAAGTGGCACGTGCGGGTCGATGCCTTCAACCATGAATGGCGCCTCCAGGAGACGGCACAACTGCCGACTCAGGCAGCGATTGAGCTCGATCCCAAGGGACGTTGAATCACGAAGGCAGGGTGATCGGCACGCCGGTCAGCCACCCTTCTCCCCGACCCGGCCTGCTGGGCTGCATCAAAGAGGGATGATCACCATGACCGGCTGTTTTCACTGTGGTGAACCGGTTCCCACTGGCAGTAACTTTACTCTCGAGATCAAAGGCATCGTTCAGCCGATGTGTTGCCCTGGCTGTCAGGCCGTGGCACAGACCATTCTCGAATGCGGCCTCGCCAGTTATTACGAACACCGCACCGCTCCCGGCATCAAGGGGGAACTGGTGCCCGAAGAGCTCGCCGCCCTCACCCACTACGATCTGGCGGAGGTGCAGCAGGAGTTCGTCACCGACACCGGTACGGGTCGCGAAACTACGCGCGAGATCCAACTGACGGTGGAAGGTTTGACCTGCGCCGCCTGTGCCTGGCTCATCGAGCGGCACCTGATGACCCTGCGCGGTCTGCGTTACATCAACGTCAATACCACCACCCATCGCGCCCGCATCAAGTGGGATCCGGCCCAGCTCTCTTTGAGCGACATTCTCAAGGGCTTTGCCAGGGTCGGCTATCGCGCCTATCCCTTCCAGACTCATCAGCAGGAAGCGCTCTACGCCAAAGAGGTGCGCAGCTACATGTTCCGCATGGCGCTGGCCGGCCTTGGCTCCATGCAGGTGATGATGTGCGCCGTAGCACTCTACATGGACCTCTTCATCAGCGTGGAAGAGGAGTTCATGATCTACTTCAAGTGGATAAGCCTTCTGCTCTCCACCCCCATCATGATCTACTCGGCCCAGCCTTTTTACGTGGGGGCATGGCGCAGCCTGAAGCAGGGGCACCTCTCCATGGATGTTTCGGTGTCGCTGGCACTGATCGGCGCCTTCGTCGCCTCCATCTGGGCCACGGTCTTCAACACGGGTGAGGTCTATTACGACTCCATCACCATGTTCGTCTTTTTCCTGCTGTTGGGCCGTCTGCTGGAACTGCGAGCGAGGCGCAAGGCGTCGGAGTCGAGCTCCAACCTGGCGCGCCTGGTACCCATCATGGCAACCCGCATCGATGATGACGGCGAACACGAGGTGGCCGCCAAGACGCTGCGAGTCGGAGACAGGGTGCGGGTACTCGCGGGGGCCACCCTGCCGGCAGACGGCATCGTCACCCTGGGCCAGGCCAGCCTCAACGAATCCATGCTGACTGGCGAACAGTTGCCTCTGCTCAAACAGGCCGGAGATCCCGTCTATGCAGGCACCATCAACACCGATGCCCCCCTGGAGATCCGGGTCAGCCATTCCATTGAAGAGTCGCGCCTGGCCCAGATCATGCGCCTGCAGGATCATGCTCTGGACGACAAGCCCGCCATCGCCCAGCTGGCGGACGTGCTGTCGCGCCACTTTATCCTGGTGCTCCTGATCATTGCGGCCGGGGTCTGGACCTTCTGGCATTTTCATGAGCCCGAGCGGGCCTTCTGGGTCACCCTGGCGGTGCTGGTGGCGACCTGCCCCTGCGCCCTCTCGCTGGCCACCCCGACCGCACTGACCTCGGCCACTGCCAACCTGACCCGCAGCGGCATCCTACTGCGCCGCGGCCACGTGCTGGACATTCTGACCCGGGCCAACCGCATCGTGATGGACAAGACGGGGACCCTGACCACGGGCAACATCAGCCTGGTGAGCACCCAGCCCCTCGGCGAGCTCGACGCAGCCCGCTGCCTCGCCCTCGCCCAGGCCCTGGAGACCTATTCCGAGCATCCCATCGCCCGTGCGTTTCGAAGCAAACCACTGGCGGACGGGGTGCCGCTCGCCGCCAGCGACGTCACCCCCGTCATCGGCCACGGCGTGCAGGGAGTAATTGAGGGCAAGCATTACCGCATCGGCAGTGCACGCTGGCTCGAACTGGCGCAAGAAGAGAATGCCGCTCAAGGGCTGACCATCTATCTGGCCGATGAACACGGACTGCTGGCCCGTTTCATCCTGGCCGACACGCTGCGCCCCGATGCCGGTGCACTGATCCAGGCCTTCAAGGAGGCAGGCCTGCAAACCACCATTCTCACCGGCGACGGTTCGGACCAGGCGGACATGCTGGCCCGCGAGCTGGGGGTCGATGAGCTGGTAAAAGGGGTCACCCCGGACGGCAAGCTGGCCTATCTCAAGGCCCGGGAAGCGGCCGGGGATATCAGCATCATGGTGGGAGATGGCATCAACGACGCCCCTGTGCTGGCCGGCGCCCACGCGTCCTTTGCCATGGCGGGGGGCACGGATCTGGCCAAGAACAGTGCCGACGCCATCCTGCTGGCCGACGATCTCTCCCGTCTGCTGGCCGCCCGGGCCCTGGCCCTGCGAACTCGCAAGATCATCAAGGAGAACTTTGCCTGGTCCATCGGCTACAACCTGCTTGTGCTGCCGCTGGCTGCAAGTGGCTGGCTCCCCCCTTATCTGGCGGCTGCTGGCATGTCCCTGAGCTCCCTCATCGTGGTCACCAACTCCATGCGGCTCAACCGGTGAGCAGCCATCTGGCATCCTCCCGGGTGGCGGCACCTCTTGCCTCGCCGGGTTATCATCCCCCTTTCACCACAGGGTCCACGCCATGAACATTATCTTCGTCCTCATCCCCATCGCCATCCTGTTCGTTGTCATTGCCGGCGCCGTCTTCTTCTGGGCCATCCGCTCCGAGCAGTTCGAGGATCTCGACAGGCAGGGCTCCAACATCCTGTTTGACGAGGAGCAGCGCCCCTTGCCCCCCTCTGAACAACAAGCAGAACAGGAAAACGGGCCCCATGACCAGCAGCCTTGACCTCATGGGCGCCCTGCTGGTCGGGCTTGCCGGTGCCGGCCACTGTATCGGCATGTGTGGCGGCGTGTCCGCAGCGCTCTCCATGGCCATACCTGCCGAGAAGCAGCATTTTTGGGGCAGGCTCGGTTATCTGCTCAACTACAACCTGGGGCGCATCCTGAGCTATGTGCTGGCGGGCGCGCTGGTGGGCGGCTTGCTCGCCACCACCACGGAGATAGGCGCTGGCAAACACGCCCTGGCAGGGCTTCGCCTCATCGCCGCCCTGCTGATGATAGCGCTCGGCCTCTACTTGGCTGGCTGGTGGCATGGCGTCTTGCTGCTCGAGCGCATCGGTGCGAAGTTCTGGCCTCTCATCAAGCCGCTGGCAGGCAGGTTTCTCCCGTTTACATCAGCCAGGCAGGCCCTCCCCTTTGGCATGATATGGGGCTGGCTCCCTTGCGGCCTCGTCTACTCCATGCTGACCTGGAGCGCTGCCGCAGGCTCCGCGAGTGGCGGGGCACTCATCATGCTCTTTTTCGGCCTCGGCACCCTGCCGACCCTGTTTGCGCTAGGGGGGCTGGCAGACCGATTGCGCTACTGGCTCACCCTGCGCAGCCTGCGCCTTGGGGGCGCCTTGCTGCTTATTGCCTACGGGATCCACACCCTCTGGATCGGGATGGCGTCCTTTTGAAACCCTATCCAAAACGGATGAGATGGTGGTAAACTTGTTTGATATAAATCAATTATTCATTTGAGCCTATGATCCCGGACAAGAAACCTGGCAGACGTATTCAGAGCGGTGGCTGTGCAATTCATTGCCAGGATTGCAGCATCAGCCAGCTCTGCATCCCCTTCACCCTGAACGATAACGAGCTCGATCAGCTCGACAGCATCATCGAGCGCAAAAAGCCGTTCCAGAAGGGTGAAGAGTTGTTCAAGGCCGGCGATGAGCTCAAGTCGCTCTATGCCATACGTTCCGGGACCATCAAGTCATACACCATCACCGAACAGGGTGACGAACAGATCACCGCCTTCCACCTCGCCGGTGATCTGGTCGGTTTCGACGCCATCCACAAGCAGGCCCACCCCTCCTTCGCCCAGGCGCTGGAAACCGCCATGGTGTGCGAAATACCGTTCGATGTGCTCGACGACCTCTCTGGCAAGATGCCCAAACTGCGCCAGCAGATCATGCGGCTGATGAGCAACGAGATCATGGGCGACCAGGAGATGATACTGCTGCTCTCCAAAAAGAACGCCGAAGAGCGCCTCGCTGCCTTCCTGCACAATCTCTCGGTTCGTTTCTCCGAGCGCGGCTTCTCCGCCAAGGAGTTCCGCCTCTCCATGACCCGTGGAGACATCGGCAACTACCTCGGTCTCACCGTCGAGACCATCAGCCGCCTGCTGGGCCGTTTCCAGAAATCCGGTCTCATCAGCGTCAAAGGCAAATACATTACTGTACTGGACAACGTTGCCTTGGGCGTCATGGCCGGAGCCACTCGTCCTCCCTGCGGTTAATCCCCGTTTATTCCCTTTTTTGCCGGATCGGATCACCCTGAAATTTGATCCGGCACACCTTCCCGTCTCCCCCCTTGGACTAAGCTGTAATAGCTAAAGAGTTGCCATCATTGGCCTTTTTACCAAGGAGGAGAACATGGTCAAGTACCGAAACATTCTGGTGGTGATCAATCCCGAGGAGGAGCGCCAGATCGCGCTCGAGCGCGCGGTCAAGGTCGCCGAGCTGGATGAGGGCGCCCAGCTGACCCTGCTCCTGACGATTTACGACTTCTCTTACGAGATGACCGCCATGCTCTCGGCAGACGAGCGGGAAGAGATGCGCCATGGTGTCATCGCCCAGCGTCGGGAGTGGCTCGACGAGATCCTCACTCCCTATCGGGCCAGAGGACTGGAATGCGAAGTGAAAGTGCTCTGGCACAACCGTCCCTTCGAGTGCGTCATTCAGGAAGTGCTGGAACAGCGTCACGATCTGGTCGTCAAGGCGACTCACAAGCACTCCTTCCTGCAAACCTTCATCTTCACCCCCACCGACTGGCACCTGCTGCGCAAATGCCCCTGTCCGGTTCTGCTGGTAAAAGAAGGGCACTGGCAACGGGGGGGCAACCTGATTGCCGCCATCAACTGCTCGAGCGATGACAAGGAGCAGAAGGTGCTCAACGAGCGGATCACCCGCGAGGGGATCGCCATCGCCGAGCTGCTTGGTGCCAGTCTCTATCTGGTCAACACCTACCCGGGCACCCCGGTCAATGTCGCCATCGAACTGCCAGAGTTCGATCCCAACGCCTACAACGATGCCATTCGCAAACACCATGAAGATCTGCTGCGGGAGCATGCCGATCAGTTCGGCATCAACCACATGTGGACCAAGGTGGCGGAAGGCTTGCCGGAGGAGGTGCTGCCGGACATGGCGGACGATCTGAATGCCACCCTGATGATCATGGGATGCGTCGGCCGTACCGGCCTCTCTGCCGCCCTGCTTGGCAACACCGCCGAGCACGTGGTGGACAGGCTCAACTGCGACATTCTCATCCTCAAACCCGACGATTACAGCAGCCCTGTGGATGACAGGCGTCATCCTGCATAAGCGTTTCTTGCCCTCCCCCGGGACATGGCTATAATAAGCCGCTTATTTTTGTCCCGGGTTTGAGGCCATGCTAGAAGAGCTTAACGCCAAAGAGAAATACAGTTTCAACAAGCTGCAGAAACGCCTGCGGCGCAACGTGGGCCAGGCCATCGCCGACTTCAACATGATTGAAGAGGGTGACAAGATCATGGTCTGCCTGTCTGGCGGCAAGGACAGCTTTGCCATGCTCGACATCCTGATGAGCCTGAAGGCCAGCGCCCCCATCCATTTCGATCTGGTGGCCGTCAACCTGGATCAGAAGCAACCCGGCTTCCCCGAGCACGTGCTGCCCGAATACCTGAGCACCCTCGGCATCGACTTCAAGATCGTGGAAGAAGATACCTACTCCATCGTCAAGGAGAAGGTACCGGAGGGCAAGACCACCTGCGCGCTCTGCTCCCGCCTGCGCCGCGGCATTCTGTATCGCACCGCCCAGGAGCTGGGTTGCACCAAGATCGCCCTTGGCCATCACCGTGACGACATCCTCGAGACTCTGTTCCTCAACATGTTCTACGGTGGCAAGCTCAAATCCATGCCCCCCAAGCTGGTGAGCGACGATGGCAAGAACGTGGTGATCCGCCCCCTGGCCTACTGCAAGGAGAAAGATCTGGTGCGCTATGCCGAGGTCAAGGCCTTCCCCATCATCCCCTGCAACCTGTGCGGCTCCCAGGAGAACCTGCAGCGCCAGGCCATCAAACAGATGATGCAGGAGTGGGATCGCCGCTTCCCGGGTCGTCTCGAAACCATGTTCACCGCCATTCAGGACGTGATCCCGAGCCACCTGCTCGATCACCAGCTGTTTGACTTCAAGAGCATCAACCGCGACTCCGGCATCATCGACGGTGGCGACAAGGCATTTGATCCGCCCGAGCTGCCCAAGGCGCCGCTGCTGGACATCGACGAGATGGACATGCTGGACGTGATTGAGGTGCGCTAAGCCCCGTCACCCACAAAAAAGGAGCGCCAGGCGCTCCTTTTTTCATTCTGGCAATCTGCGGACTCGGGTCGCTACCCCTTGTGCAGCCAGGGGGTCAGACGCAGGATCTCCCCTTGCAGTTGCAGCTTGCCCTGGGCAAACCCCTTCAGCTGCGCATTGCTGAGCAGCAGTTGCCCCTGCTGCCAGGAGACGGCCTCCTGACGGGCACCCTCCACAAGGTAGGCTGTGCCTGCGGGCGCCACCATGGAGATCCGCACCCCTTCCATCTTGGGCAGGAAATACTGGCCGACCATGCCGGCCATCTTGTCGAGCAATCGCTGCATCTGCTGCTGGCGCGAGACAAGCTCGGCCAGCGGCACCTCGGGTGTGGCGGGGGCGTCGGCCATCACCTGTACCGACAGATCGCAGGCGGCATGGGCCTCGGTGAGCCCCACCACCACGATCGCCTTGTCGAGGTTGAGATCTTCGTCATAGGGCAGACGCAGTTCGCCATCCACCGTGACCTCGGCGGGCACATCCCTGTCCGGGGTCGAGACCCGGGCCGAGGTGAGCCCGCAGCGCCGACCGTTCTGTTGACTGGCCAGATAAAAGCCCAGTCTGGCGTGGCCGAACTCCCCCTTGGCGAAGGTCTTCATCTGGCTGTAGAAGGTGCCGTAGTCGAGTTCAAGGGACGGCTCAGCCTGTCCCAGCATGGGTACCAGCAGGAGCGCCGCCATCCCGTATCGCTTGTTCATATGCCATCCTTTTGCATCACGCTCCGGGCGGGTCGACACCGGCTGACCCCCTGGTATCCCGTTATGCGTTGAAATGATCCGGGCCCTGCCCGCCGTTGCCACTGGCAACCTCGGTCACTTCGACTGCCACCCCACACAGATCCCGGTAGAGAATGCCCTTGCAGTTGAAGTAGAGCGGCGCCACCCAGATAAGTCCCAGCCCCATGGGGATGAGCGCCAGGAAGAAGAGTGCCAGCATGACCCCGTGCAGCAGCACTATGCTGGGCCATCCCCGGGCAAAGAGCTTGAGGGATACCAGAATGGCCTGAGCCGGGGAAAGACCGCGCTCCAGCACCAGAGGTACGGTAAACACCAGCCCCATGCCCACCAGGGCGGAAGGGATGAAGGCCAGCATCACCGGCACGCCCAGCAGCTCGAACAGGGGGCCAAACAGGCTGGTGATGAGGCTGCCGAGCAGACTCAGGCTGCCCAGGCGCAGGAAGTGGCGGAAGAAGTCGAATACCTGGCTCGGCCGGGCGCGCACCCCCACCGACTGCTGCAACCCCAGCATGTCGAGGGAGGAGGTCATGGGTGACATGATCACCGTGACCAGCAGGCTCAGGATCAGGGCCATATCCATACCCCCCCCTTCACGGGCGACATAGGGTGTCAGCAAGGTATTGCTCAGCAGGATCCAGATTGCCATGACCCCGGCGATGGCCAGCGCCAATCCGAAACCGGTACGACGAGTCTGTTGCCACCCCTCTTTCAACACCCCTTGCAGGTCCAGACGATATCCCTGGCTGAGGGACTGTTCGAGGGTTCCACCGATCCGCATTCTATTACTCAATTGACTGTCCAACATTCACTGACGACTGATCCAAGGTGGCACATTATAGCGGTTTGAACCGGCATGCGTAGCCGTTTTTCCTGTTATCTTCCGTTCAGAAAGCCATTGATACCAAAGGCCTTGCAGCCCTTCTTGATGAAGTTCCCCTCACCCTTGGCCCCTCTGTCCAACGGGGGTAGGATAATGGCGCGCGCTGGCGGACGAGATGTCCACTGGCTCTTCTCTCTCACACAAGGAAAACGGTCATGTCCGAACTGACGCTCTATCTTGCCCCTGGTACCTGTGCCATGGCGGTGCGCATCGCTCTGGTGGAGGCCGGTGCCCCTCACCTTGTCAAGCGCCTGGATCTGGCCGCTGGTGAACAGCGCAGCCCCGACTACCTCGCCATCAATCCCAAGGGGCGAGTCCCGGCACTGGTGACGGAGCATGGCGTGCTGACCGAAACACCGGCTCTGCTGCTCTACGTGGCCCAGCGTTTTCCTAACGCCGGGCTGGCCCCATTGGATGACCCCTTCCTCCTGGCCAGGATACAGGAGGTACACAGTTTCCTCGTCTCCACCGTCCATGTCGCCCATGCCCATGGACGCCGTCCCGGCCGCTGGGCCGACGATGAACAGGCCATGGCTGCCATGCAGGCCAAGATGCCCCAGAACATGCGCGATGGCTTTGACCAGATTGAGCGCCACTATCTGGCCGGCCCCTGGGTACTGGGGGAGCGCTTCAGCCTGGCCGACATCTACCTCTTCGTGATTGCAGGCTGGCTCGAGAGCGACGGGGTTGCCATCAGCGAGTTTCCCAAGGTGGCGGATCACTATCAGCGCATGCTGGCCCGCCCCGCAGTGCAGGCGGCGCTCGCCCTCTGATCTCCTCGCGCTGGGTACGCCTTTTTGTACGGGCAACATCCGGCGACGCCTCTCAGACGGGTGCTCTTCTGGCACCCGTTTCTTCTGAAATTGCCCTGTCACTGAGATCGTTTTCACATTTTCGTCATCACTGCCTAGACCCGTTAACGGTTAACACTTATCTTTCGCCCTAATGACGCAACCGGTTGCGTAACCGATTGCCCAACTCAATATCCATATGCGGTCCCAGGCCGCCGAGGTGCTGTATGAAACGAGGCAAGCTGCTCAATGCTCCCTTAAGCGCGCTGGTCGCGCAGATGGGCCACACCGACGAGATCACCGTCTGCGATGCGGGCCTGCCCATTCCGGCAGGCCCCGAGCGCATCGATCTGGCGCTGATGGCGGGCACCCCCAGCCTTGAAACCGTACTGACCGCCCTACTCACCGACCTGGTGGTGGAGAAGGTGATCATGGCAAGCGAGATCAAGCAGATCAGTCCCGCCGCCCATCAGGCGCTGGTGGATCAGCTGGAGGCCCACGCAGCCGCCCAGGGCAAGCCCATCACCATCGAGTACTGCCTGCACGAAGCGTTCAAGGCTCGCTCCTGCCAGAGCAAGGCTATCGTGCGCAGCGGCGAGGTGACTCCCTACGCCAACCTGATCCTCTGCGCCGGTGTGGCGTTCTGAATTCTTCAAAGAAGGCCTCTTCAAGGAAGCTGCAAATGAGCACAACCTCCCCCCTCTCACCCATTCTGGAGCTGACCGAGATCGTCAAGACCTTCCCCGGTGTGCGCGCCCTCGACGAAGCGGGTCTTCGGGTCTATCCGGGCCAGGTGATGGCCCTGCTCGGCGAAAATGGCGCTGGCAAGTCGACCCTGATGAAGGTGCTGACCGGCATCTACCAGGCCGATTCGGGCAGCATCAGCTATCGCGGCCAGCCGGTTCACTTCAAGGGCCCCCGCGACTCCCAGGATCAGGGGATCAGCATCATCCACCAGGAGCTGAACCTGCTGCCGGAATTGTCGATTGCCGCCAATATCTTCCTCGGCCGCGAACCGCGCACCCGTTTTGGCAGCATCGACCACAAGCAACTGCGCGAACGGGCCAGCACCCTGCTGGCACGACTTGGCGTCAAACACGGCCCGGATACCCGGCTAGGGGATCTCTCCATCGGCGAACAGCAGATGGTGGAGATCGCCAAGGCGCTGTCGTTCGATGCCAGCGTCATCATCATGGACGAACCCACCGATGCCCTCACCGACACCGAAACCGAGCAGCTTTTCACCGTCATTCGCGAACTGCGCGAGCAGGGCTGCGGCATCGTCTATATCTCCCATCGCTTGAAGGAGATCTTCGAAATCTGCGATCGGGTCACCGTGCTGCGGGACGGCAAGTGGATCGGCGAGCAGGCGGTGAGCGATCTCGACGAAGACAGGATCATCGAGATGATGGTGGGTCGCCGGCTGGAAGAGCAGTACCCGCGCCTGGTGCGCGAACTCGGCCCCGTCAGCCTGCAGGTGAAGGATTTGGCCGGCCCCGGCGTGCGCGGGGTGAGCTTCTCCCTGCGTCAGGGTGAAATTCTGGGCTTTAGCGGCCTGATGGGCTCCGGCCGCACCGAGCTGATGAAGCTCATCTACGGTGCCAGCCCCATCAGCGCTGGCCAGATGACGGTGGATGGCCACGCCCTGGTACCCAGAAGCCCGGCCGATGGTCTGGCCGCTGGCATCGCCTATATCTCCGAGGATCGCAAGGGCGACGGCCTGGTGCTGGAGCTGTCGGTGCGCGAAAACATGAGCCTGTGCGCCCTCGGCGAGTTCATTCGTGGCGGCAAGATTGACGGCAAGGCCGAGCGCCAGGCGGTAGGAGACTATGTGCGTCTGTTCAACATCAAGACCCCGAGTCAGGATCAGCTGATCAAGCTCCTCTCCGGCGGCAACCAGCAGAAGGTGGCCATCGCCAAGGGGCTGCTGACCCGGCCCAAGGTGCTGATCCTGGATGAGCCGACCCGCGGCGTCGATGTCGGCGCCAAGAAGGAGATCTATCAGCTCATCAACCAGTTCAAGAAGGAGGGGATGAGCATCATCCTGGTCTCCTCCGAAATGCCGGAAGTGCTCGGCATGAGTGATCGCATTATGGTGATGCACGAAGGGCGCATCAGCGCAGAATTCAACACCCGCGATGCCAATCAGGAGAAGCTGATGGCAGCGGCAGTCGGTAAACAGTGGCAAGCAGAGCAAGAGGCAGCACAATGACAACCCAAACCCTTTCCCGCCGCGGCGTCATGAGCATGGCCTGGTGGATCGAGAACAAGTCCCTGGTCGCGCTGCTGGTGCTGATCGGCGTGGTCTCTTTCCTGAGCCCCAACTTCTTCACCGCCGACAACCTGCTCAACATCCTGCGCCAGACATCGGTCAACGCCATCATGGCGGTCGGCATGACGCTGGTCATCCTCACCGCCGGCATCGATCTGTCGGTCGGCTCGGTACTGGCCCTGTGCGGCGCCCTGGCCGCCACCATGGTGGCCATGGAACTGCCCATCGGCCTGGTGATCCCCCTCACCCTGGGGGCCGGCGCCCTGCTTGGCAGCATCAGCGGCCTCATCATCGCCAAGGGCAAGGTACAGGCGTTCATCGCCACCCTGGTCACCATGACCGCCCTGCGCGGCGTCACCATGGTCTACACCGAGGGGCGCCCCATCTCCACCGGCTTCAGTGACGGCGCCGATCACTTCGCCTGGCTCGGGACCGGCTACCTGCTGGGTCTGCCGGTGCCCATCTGGCTGATGGCCATCGTCTTCCTGCTGGCCTGGTACCTGCTCAACCACACTCGCCTGGGCCGCCACATCTATGCCCTCGGCGGCAACGAATCGGCCACCCGCCTCTCTGGTATCAATGTGGATCGGGTCAAGCTCGCGGTGTATGGTCTGTGCGGCATGCTGTCGGCACTGGCCGGGCTCATCGTCACATCCCGCCTCTCCTCCGCCCAGCCCACAGCCGGCATGGGGTACGAGCTGGATGCCATCGCCGCCGTTGTGCTGGGGGGCACCAGCCTGATGGGGGGCAAGGGCCGTATCATGGGTACCCTGATCGGTGCCCTCATCATCGGCTTCCTCAACAATGCCCTCAACCTGCTCGACGTCAGCTCCTATTACCAGATGATCGCCAAGGCCAGCGTGATTTTGCTTGCTGTGATGATCGATAACAAAAGCAACCGTTAACAAGCCACGCCACACACAAGGAATGAAATGATGAAAAAGCTCAATACCCTGCTCGCTGCCGCCATCATGTCCGTGCTGGGCACCGCCCAGGCCGCGGATCACACCCTGGCGATGGTGGTCTCCACCCTCAACAACCCCTTCTTCGTCACCATGAAGGAGGGGGCCGAAGCCAAGGCCAAGGAGCTTGGCTACGAGCTGGTGGTGCTGGACTCCCAGAACGACCCGGCCAAGGAGCTCTCCAACGTGGAAGATCTCACCGTGCGCAAGGTCAACGCCATCCTGATCAACCCGACCGACTCCGAAGCCGTGGGCAACGCCATTCGCCTGGCCAACAAGGCGAACATCCCGGTGCTGACCCTGGACCGCGGCGCAGCCCAGGGTGACGTCAAGGCCCACATCGCCTCCGACAACGTGGCCGGTGGCAAGCTGGCTGGCGACTTCATCGCCGAGAAGCTGGGCAGCGGTGCCAAGGTGATCCAGCTGGAAGGGATCGCAGGTACCTCCGCCGCCCGTGATCGCGGCGAAGGCTTCGCCCTGGCGGTCACCGCCAACAAACTGCAGGTGCTGGCCTCCCAACCCGCCGACTTTGACCGCACCAAGGGTCTGAACGTCATGGAGAACCTGCTGGCCGCCCATCCGACCGTGCAGGCAGTGTTCGCCCAGAACGACGAGATGGCGCTGGGTGCCATCCGCGCCGTGCAGGCCGCTGGCAAAGAGGTGATGATCGTGGGCTTTGACGGCACCGACGATGGCAAAGCCGCCGTGGCCAAGGGTAAACTGGCCGCCACCGTGGCCCAGCAGCCTGCCCTCATCGGCGCCATCGGCGTGGAAACCGCCGACAAGGTGCTCAAGGGTCAACCGGTGGAAAAATCCATCCCGGTACCGCTGCAAATCGTCAACAAGTAAGTTGACGGGGGGAGGTTCGCCTCCCCTCTCTTTTTCCGCCAGTGCCGCCTGGTCTGGGTCCACCCAGACCAGGATGTACTCAACCAAGGGTGATAGGAATGAATCGTCTCGTAGTCCTCGGCAGCGTGAATGCGGATCATGTGCTGCGCGTCCCCCACTTTCCCCGCCCCGGTGAAACCCTGACCGGCCACAGCTATCAGGTCGTTCCCGGCGGCAAGGGCGCCAATCAGGCGGTGGCCGCCGCCCGCCTCGGCGCCCCTGTCTCCTTCATCGCCCGCATCGGTGATGATGCCATCGGCCACCAGATGAAAACCGGGTTTGCCAACGACGGCATCGATGTCAGCGCCGTCGAACTCGACCCCAGGCTCCCCACCGGCATCGCCATCATCTATGTGAGCGACGAGGGGGAGAACAGCATCGGCATCTCCGCCGAAGCCAATGGCGCCCTCACCCCGGCCGTAGTGCAAGGTCACGAGGCGATGATCGCCGCCGCCCACACCCTGCTGCTGCAACTGGAAGTGCCGCTGGAGAGCGTGCAGGAAGCGGCCCGTCTGGCTCGTGCCCACGGCACCCGGGTGGTGCTCAACCCCGCCCCCGCGCGCCCGCTCTCAAGGGATCTGCTGGCGCTGGTGGACCTCATCACCCCCAACCAGACCGAGGCCGAGCTGCTGACCGGCGTCAAGGTGACGGACGAAGCGAGCGCCCGGGAGGCTGCCACCCGCTTCCACCAGATGGGCATCGGTGAGGTGATGATCACCCTGGGGTCTCAAGGGGTCTATTGCAGCAAGGGGCAGAAACAGGCGCTCATGCCGGGTTTTCGGGTCAAGGCGGTGGATACCACGGCGGCCGGGGATACCTTCAACGGCGCCTTCCTGGCGGCCGAGCTCGCCGGCGCCGACTTTGACGCAGCCGTACGCTTTGCCCACGGGGCGGCGGCACTCTCCGTCACCCGGTTTGGTGCCCAGAGCTCCATCCCGAGCAAGCAGGAGGTCGATGCTTTCCTCCTTGAACAGACTGCGCAGGGGCACTGATGGCCAATATCAAGGAGGTGGCTGCGCTGGCGGGGGTGTCGACCACCACCGTTTCCCACGTCATCAACGAGACCCGTTTCGTCGCCGAAGAGACCCGGGAGCGGGTCTTCGCCGCCATGCGCGATCTCAACTATGCCCCAAGCCTGGTGGCCCGCAGCCTCAAGGTAAAGGAGACCAACAGCATCGGCATGCTGGTCACCACCTCCAGCAACCCCTTCTTCGCCGAGGTGGTGCGCGGGGTGGAGCGCTACTGCTTCGAGCAGGGTTACAACCTGATGCTGGGCAACACCGAAGGACAGGCCGAGACGGCGCTCTCCTACCTCAAGATGATGCTCAGGAAACGGGTCGACGGCCTGCTCATCATGTGCAGCGAGGGGCAGCAGGAGGTGTTCAACCAGCTCGACTGGCTCAAGAGCCTGCCGGTCGTGGTGATGGACTGGGGCATGGAGAACGACGAGGTGGATCTCATCGCCGACAACTCCCATCGCGGCGGCTACCTGGCAACCCGCCATCTGCTGGGGCTGGGTCACACTGCCATCGGTTGCATCACGGGACCCCACAGCCGCGCCCCGGCCAACCAGCGCCAGGCGGGTTTCGAGCAAGCGATGCAGGAGGCCGGGCTCACCGTCAATCCGGGCTGGATCCAGGAGGGAGACTTTGACTGCGCCAGCGGCGCCGCCGCCATGACCCGCCTGCTGGCGCTGCCAGAGCGTCCCACCGCGCTGTTTGTCTGCAACGACATGATGGCCATGGGGGTCATCAGTGCCGCCCATCAGGCAGGGCTGGTGATCCCCCGCGATCTCTCCATCGTCGGCTATGACAACGTGGCGCTGGCCCAGTTCATGTCCCCCCCGCTCACCACGGTCAATCAACCGAAAGAGGAGCTGGGCCGTCTCGCCGTCACCCGGCTCTTGGCACGCATCAACGGCGAGCCCATCGCAAACCGCATGATCACCGTGGATCCGGACCTGGTGATCAGACACTCCTGCGCTCCCTTTTCCTCACCGGACAGCAAACCAGTTTAAGTGTCAGCAAGCAGCAGAAGGGCGGCCATGAGCCGCCCTTCTGTGTATTGTCTCCTTGACATCGGCCCCGAGACTGCACAAGCCACCACTCAACTCAGCTTGAGATCATCCTCTTGCTGCGCCTCTCCCCGGGGAGCCAGGCGCAGCAGCCCCAGCGCCGTTGCCAACGGCTGGAGCAGCGCCTCGTACCCGGAGGGTGCTGGCAGCCAGTAGCGAATTGGCCAGCCCGCTTGCAGCAGTTCGGGGGCGCTGCTGCCAAGCTCGCTCAGCGCCAGCATGCAGCCACACTCGCGCATCTTCTCAAGCAGGGTGGCATCCGGTATCAGCACAGGCAATGCCAGGATCAGCCCCCCTGTGGCAAGGGGGGCAGGCTCGCCAGCAGAGGGGCCAGCTGGGCAGGCTGATGAAGCCTTACCAGCAAGGTGCCACTGCATGGCTCTTCTGTCAGCCATCGTGCCATCACGGGCCCAAGGACACCACGCTCTTGCATCCAGCCCACGTCACAGGGCTGCTGACTCACCTGCCAGCGCAGGCTGACCGCCGTCACCGGCACGCCCTGCTCGTCTCTCATCGCCTCGCAGAGGGTCTCCAGGGGGGAAGGGGCGGCCCCCGCCAGCCATTCCCGCAGTTGGTGCAGCTGCCGCTGGGCCATGTGGAGGTCAGCCTTCATCGCACTCTGATACCACACCAGGATGGTCCCCTCACGCTTGGCCTCGTTCAATGCCAATATGGCCTGCTCCAATAGCTCATCGGCATCCTCGCCACCCTCGCGCCTGGCCACTCCGAAGCGACACGCCAGATCAAAGCTGCTTTCCCGGGTCACGAACTCAAACTGCAACAGGCTCACCATAGCCGCCATGCGGGCATCGAGATCTCCCTCTTCGTCGTCCAGCACCACGGCGAACTCATCCCCCCCAACCGGTACGCACGGCCGGGGCATGCCTGGCGCAACCGGGCCGCGACCGCCTGCAACAGACGATCACCAACCTGGTATCCGAGCAGATCATTGACCTGCTTGAACCGCTTCAGATCCAGCACCGCCAGCGCCTGGACCCGAACTTGCAGCAGGGATTGCCTGAGCTGCCCCTGCAAGGCCCGACGGTTGCCAAGCCGGGTCATGGGATCGAGCAGGGAGAGGCGACGATTCTGCAGATTGGTTCGAATGAGGGCAAAGACCAGCACACAGCCCATCACCAGCAGGATCAACTGCCAGATCTGGATCCAGAACAGGCTCTGGCGCAACTGGTTGAGGGAGGCTTCCCGCTCCTGGCCGGAGAGGATCTGATCCCCAATCTGCTCCACCTGATGGGTCAAGCCGGTCAGCCGGACGAGGGCAAGATCGAGGGCTTACCCCTCTTCAGCTCCCCGGACTGCATCTGGGGATCCAGCCCCTTGAGTTCGTCAAAGAGCCGTTCAAGCACCTCCCCCAACCCATGCCTCGCCCGCGCATCGGCGGTCTCGGTACTGATCAGGAACACATCCAGCCGGTTCCACAGCAGGTCGTAATCCAGGCTCAGGGCCGCCATGTCGAGCGCCCCGGCACGGTAGAGGCGCACATCATAGAGAAATCGCTGGGACTCCTGCATTACCTGGCTGATGTTCCAGTGGGTGTTGCGGTAGAACATGTCAACGAGCTGCTCGTGCCGACTCTGCAGCAGCAGCCCCCAGAGGGACGAGAAGAGAAACAGCAGGGAAATGGCTGCAAGCAGCAGGTTATCTCGCTGTCGTCGCGTCACGGGACAACCTCGATGCGGATCACCTGCCAGACCATGTTGTTGTGGATGGCGGACACATCCATGTCGGGATGGGCCGAGAGGGGGACCAGCAGCCAGAGCGGCCCTTTATTGCGACGGGTGAGCGGTTTGTCATCCTGGTAACGCACCAGGGTCAGCGGCACCTTGGCAAACAGGGAGAGATCGACCCGCTGCTGGTAGCCATTGAGTGCGGCGACATCGATGGCGCTGGCACTATCCACCTGCTGCGCCGCCAGCACGCTCTTCAGGGTCGGTCCACGATAGCGGTGAGTGCCGAGGGTCCAGGGCGTCGCCGTCTCGAACTCCACTTGTGGCAAGGCTGCCAACGCCGCCTCATCCAGGGTGATTTCCCGCTTGTCCGGCAGGATCAGTTGCAATAGCGAAGAGGAGGAAGCCTGGGTACCGAACGAGAAAAGCACCAGCAGGAGCGAGGCCATCCCGCGCGTTGGAAAGTTCATGACATGTTGTGCCAACTGCATCTTGAAGTTAGGAGCCAGTGTGGCGATTTCAGTGGGTCAATGCAACTGTGTGAAAAATCAATAATTAGGGGCCCCGCATCTCCATCCAGTTATGGCCCTCGACGGAGAGAGGCTGATGCACTCCGCAACTTTGCAGGAGTTCATCCACAAAAGCGGGCACCAGCAAGGAAGCCGGACCATAACGTTTTTCATCAAACTGGCTGCCCACTTCGCTCGGCTCCAGATTGAGCTCCACCGTATGGGCACCGTTCAGGCCGGCCTCATGGACGAATCCGGCGGCAGGGTAGACCGCCCCGGAGGTCCCGATGGAGATGAAGAGATCGCACTGAGCCAGGGCCGAGTAGATGCGGTCAAGTCCGAGGGGCATCTCCCCGAACCAGACCACATGGGGGCGCAGCGGGTGGGGAAACTGGCAGCAGGAACACAGCTCTTCCTGATGGAGATCCCCGCGCCACTCGATCACCTGACCCGAGCCCGGGCAGCGGGCCTTGAGCAACTCGCCGTGCATGTGGATGAGGTTCTTGCTGCCGGCACTCTCGTGCAGGTTGTCGATGTTCTGGGTGACCAAGGTGACGCGCCCCGGCAGCAGGCGCTCCAGACGGGCCAATGCATAGTGGGCCGGATTGGGGTGGATCTCGGCGCGCTGCAACTGATGGCGCCGTGCATTGTAGAAACGTTGTACCAGTTCGGGATCCCGCGCATAGCCTTCAGGGGTGGCCACGTCCTCCACCCTGTGCTCTTCCCACAGGCCATCACAGGCCCGGAAGGTCTTGATACCGGATTCGGCCGAGATGCCGGCACCGGTGAGGATCACGATATGTTTGGCTGACTGCACCATGGTTGTTCTCCTCCAACGGGTAACAGGCTGACCTTAGCACAGGAGCAAGAGGCGGCCCATTCGCCCTTGGTCTTAGGCCGATGGGAGCACAAAGCTCGCCATGGGCGCGAGATCCAGCCTGGCAAAGACCATCTCCCGTCCTGTCACCAGGGTAAGCGGCAACCCGAGCCCCTTGAGCAGAGCCAGCATGGGGCGATTCTGGCCGAGCACTTCCGCCGTCCACTCCCGGATCCCCTCCCCGTATGCCAGCCGCGCAAGCGCCAGCAGGATGCGACGCCCGGCGCCGCGATGCTGAAAATGATCCGCGACGATGCAGGAGAACTCGGCCCTGTCCGGGTGCAGGCGCCGGCGAACGGACTGGGCCATGGCAAGCGGCGTCCCCTGCTCGTCGGTCAGCAGCAATCCTATCTGGGGTTCTCTGGGGTAGTCGAGAAAGAAGGCGAGCTGCTCGGCCGTCGCAGGCTGCTTGGCCCGCATGAAGCGCAAATAGACGCTCTGCTCGCTCAGGGCGTCATAGGCCGCGCTTATTCGCTTCGGGTCGCAGCCCGCCAGCTCCTGCAAGCGGCAAGTCAGCCCCCCCACCACCATCGTCATCGGCAAGGCGGCCCGTGAGGCGGGAGCCGTCCAACCCGACATTCCCTGCCACAAGCGCGGCTCATCGAGCGGCCAGCAAAGATAGCGAGCCATTTACCAGCGCCCTGCCACGCCGCGATCCTGCCACTGGGCGGCATCCTGCAGGTTGAAGGGGTCGTCGAGGTAGAGCGCGATGCCAAGCTCCCGGGAGCACTGGATGAAGCGGGCCAGCAAGGAGTCGGCAGCCATCGCCTCCAGTTCGGGCAGCAGGTGTTGCCCGAGCAGCAAGGATTGCAACGGCAGACGCTCGATGAGATCAAACGGCAGGTGCTGGGCATGATCGAGCAGCAGCGCGAGTCTGGCCCCCGCGAGGCTCGCCTGCAGCACCAGGGCGAAACGGTCCGCCTGGCTCAGCAGGTGATCCCGTCGGTGGATGACCAGGGTGAGTTCGCTTGCTTCTCGTCCATGCTGCTCGAGCCAGAGCTTGAGCGGCTCCCAGTGAGGGGAAAGACCGCTCAGGCTCAGCCAGATCGGCAGCGTGCAGGAAGCCGCATCTGCCAGCAGCCCAAGCTGTCCTCTCGCCTCTCCCTGCCAGCTACGCACGGTGCGCTTGAGCCCGCCCAGCCTGCGCTGACGCTGGGGGCCAAGATAGAGCATCTTGAGCAGACGCAGCAGATCGTCGCTTTGCAGCGGCTTGGCCAGGGCGGCCAGCACGTTGAAACCCGCATCGTGCAGGAGACGCCGGGCGCCGTCTATCAGGGTCTGATCATGAGCGGAGAGCAGGATGATGGGCAGACCGCTGTGGTGATACTGGGGATGGCTCATCAGCAGGCTGATGGCATCCTGCTCCGCTAGGCTGAGATCACAGATAAGCAATCTCACGCCCCCCTCTTCCAGCGCCTTGAGGCACCCTTCGCCATCCTGAACCCAGTGGCAGGGCAACCCCAGTCCCTGGATCTCCTGCTGAATGCAGGCTCCCTGGAAGGGGTGATCTTCGAGCAGCAGGATCTGGCACTGGGCGAGCCAGGCACGCCACCCCTGCTCCCGTGCCTGCAACCCCTCGAGCCAGGGATCGCTGAGGCGATAGATCCCTGCCCCGGGAGCCAACAGATGAGGCAGATAGTCGGCCCCCTGATGAGAGGCAGGATCAAACAGGGCGATGGCCCCGGCGGCAAACAGTCCTTCCCATTGCCAGCCGGCATCGGGTCGGGTGCGGTGCAGATTGGCATAGGCCGGCAGGCCCGCTCCCTTGACCGCCAGATGGGAGACGGCGTCCAGGGCATAGACGCTGACCGGGTAAAACGTTGGCTCCTGGCTGTCATCAGACTCCAGCAAGGCCATCAACTCTTCATCTGTGATGATCATGTCATGCTCTCTCGCCCAGTTGTCGGCAGACCTCTTCCACGCACTGCCTCAAGGCGGCTGCAAGGGGATGTCCGGGGGCCTCCTGCCAACGGTCGATCACCTCTACCAGGGGGGTAGCCCCCACCATTTTGGCGGCCCCCTTCATCTTGTGTAAAGCCGTATTGAGGGCCTTCTCGTCCCCTTGTGTGACACACCGCTCAATGTCGGCCAGATCATGGTGAACCGATGCCAGATAGATGTCTACGAGGGCCGGGCTGAGGGACACGGGCAGGGAAAGGGCTGCCGTTGGCTGCGGTGCCTTCCCCCCGTCATGGGGGCCAAAGACGGTACGAAGCAATACGGCCAGATCCCTGAGCAAAACGGGTTTGTCCAGATGGCCCTGACAGCCGCATTCCGCCAGTCGCTGCGCCGCCTGCTCGCTGAGATCCGCGGTGATCACGTAGACGGGTAGATGCTGCCAGCGTTCATCGGCGTGCAATTGCCTGCAGAGCTCGGCGCCGTCCATCACCGGCATCTGCAGATCCGTCAGCACCAGATCCACCGACTCCGATTGCAGGATCTCCAGTGCCAGACGGCCATTGGCCGCGCTCAATACCCGGGCCCCCAGCTGACCCAGCTGCATGCTGATCAGCATTCTGTTCACCTCGTGATCTTCCACCAGCAGCACCCGCCTGCCTGCCCCCGGCAGGTCCGTGATCTCCTCGGCGCCACGGACGAGTCTGGGCTGCAGCAGGCTGACCACGGAGCCCGGGATCCAGGGTTCCCCCTGCCAGTACCAGGCGCGCAAGCCCCCATCGTCCTGCATGGCCCCAAGGCAAGGTGCCGCCGGATCCTCGGCCACGCCAAACGCTGCGAGCCAGGCCCGCATATATTCAAGTTCCCCGGGCAACAGTTGCAGGGAGACCGTCTTGACGCGCGGTTGCCAGAGCGCCTTCTCCTGCGCATGTCTTAGGGGCAAGGAACAGAGGAAACGGCTGCCCCCGCGAGCCAGAGGTTCGACCCGGATCTCGCCCCCTATCTGTTCCATCAGCTGGCGGCAGATGGCCAGCCCAAGCCCGGTCCCCTGGGCTCTGGGCTGGCCAGGCTCCTCCCCTTGTTCGAAGGGCTGGAACAACCGGGGCAACAGCTCGGCACTGATCCCGGGCCCCTCGTCATCCACCCCGCACAAAATCCACTCCCCTTGCCGCCGGGCCCAGAGTACCACCTCTCCCCGCTCGCTGAACTTGATGGCGTTGGAGAGCAGGTTGTGCAGCACCTGTTGCACCCGGTGGGGATCGAGTTCCATCAAGGCGGGCAGCGCCGGGTCGAGCGCCAAGCGCAGCTGCAGATGGCGGGATCGCGCCTTGGACCAGTGCACCGCCGCCACATGCTCGCACAGCTCCACCAGATCCGTGGGCTGCACGGAGAGGCGCAACTGGCGCGTCTCGTTGCGGCTGAAGTCGAGTACGTCGTTGAGCAATCCGAGCAGTTCATTGCCCGCCTGTCTCACATGGGCCAGAACCGAGGCCTGCTCTGCATTGAGCTCGGTCTGCTCGAGCCACTCCAGCAGGCCGAGCATGGCGTTCATGGGGGTGCGGATCTCGTGGCTCACGGCGGCCAGGAAGCGCCCCTTGGCAAGCACGGCCTGCTGGGCCTGCTCGTGGGAAAGTTGCAGGGAGTGCTCCTGCTCCACCCTGGCCGTCACATCCTGCACCACCCCGTAGATCCGCCACCCCTCTCCCTGACGGCGCCCCCTGCCGGAAAATTGCAGCCAGCGGGTTCCCTTGGCGGGGTGCTGATAGCGCAGCAGATGGGAGAAAGGTCGTCCGGCTTGCAGCATGGCCAGCATGGGGGCTCGCATCTCGCGCCTGTCCTGATGGGAGATGCGGGTCAGGGTCTCGTTGGGATTGACCCGGATCTGCTGGCTCGCCAGCCCCAGCAGCTCGTGACTGCCCCGGCTCACAAACTCCACCCGGGTGATGGCTCCCCCCAGCAGGGTGAATTGCAGCACCACACCGGGCACCGTATTGGTGAGGGCGCGCAGGCGCCGCTCCGCCTGACGCAGCAGGCGGGTACGCTCGCGCAGAGCGCTGATGTCGGAGAGGGCGATAAGATCCCCTGCCGGTGCCTGGGGCCCCAGTCGCAAGGGGATCTGGGCATAGGAGTAGACCTGCTCGTGCAGCGCCAGCTCCCCTTCGGCGCCCTGCAACTGAGGCGCGGGCAGCACCAGATCGGCGGCGTAGCGCGCCTCCATGCGCTTGGCCCGCTTGTTGCGCTTGATCACCTCCCCCTTGTCATTGCGCAAGAACACGGGAACGGGGAGCGCCTGGAAGAGAGACTCCCTGAACTTGCTTTCCAGCGCCAGCGCCTGCTCTACCTTGTGACGCTCGCGGGCCTCCTGGGCCAGTTGCTGGCGGGATCGCCAGACTGACCAGATCACCGCCATGCTGATCAGCAGTGCCAGCAACACGGAGCCAAGCCAGAAACCGTAGCTGACCCCCTCCTGCTGGTTGACCACCAGGTGGCGCCAGCGTTGCACCAGCTCGTCCACCTGCCGATCATTGAGGGTCATCAGGCTCTGATCCAGCACCCCTGCCAGGCTGGTCTGTTCCGGCCGGATGGCAAAGCCGAGGCCGAAACGCTCCGGCAATTCGGTGATGGTCAGCTCGCTCAACTGGTTGTTTCGAATGGGATATTGGAGCTGGTACAACTCCGCCAGCATGGCCTGGGCATCCCCATGCCGCACCGCCGCCAATCCCTGCAGCAGGTTGTCGGTGACCTCCCACTCATGCTGGCCGAACCGGGCAAGCAGGCCGGGATCATAGAGCATTCTCGGGACCACCACCTTGCCACTCACGTCCGCGAGGGAGACTGGCCCCCTCTTGCTGCGACTGACCAGGGCATAGCGGCTGGTCGCCACCATCCTGGTGAAGTCGAACTCCTTGTTCAGGGCGGCGGACTCCATCAGTCCGACCATCATGACGGCATCGCCACTGCGCAGCAATGCCAACGCCTCCTCCCGGCTGGCGGCGGGCACCAGCTCGAAGCGCAGCCCCGTCTGCCGACTCACTTCCCGCAAGACATCCGCACTCCAGCCAATGAGCGCTCCCTGCCGGTTGACGCCGCTGTACGGCATGAAGCCGGGATCCGCCACCATCTTGATGGTGTGGGCCTTGCCGACCAGCCAGGCCTGCTCCTTGTCGGTAAAATGCAGGGGATTCACATCCTGCTCACCCTGAGGCAGATACTTGCCCAGATCCCGGTAGAGACTGCCCGGCGGCAAATAGCGGATGGCCGTATCCACCAGCTCGAGCAACTCGGGCTGGTTGCGCATCATCAGCCGGTAGCTGATGACCAGATCGTCGCTGCGAAGACGACGAAGGCGCAGCCCTTCATCCGGGAATTCCCGCATCAGGTAGCGCAGTTGCAGATAATCACCGAGATAGGCGCTGCCCTTGCCGGCCACCAGGGCACCATACCAGTTCTCGGCATCGGTCAGCAGTTGCTGGGATGAACCAGGATAGAGACGCTTCAGGGTCTCCTGGGCCTGCCAGATGGGTGACACCAGAAACTGCGCCTGATCGAGCTCACCCCGATAGAGGATGGCGGACTCCGCTTCCATCATGGCCCGGCTCAAGACGGTATCGCTCGAGTTCGACCGGGCAGGCCCGACGTGAGGAATGAGATCGCAGCGCCCGTGCAGCAGATCCTGCGTCACGGCTGCCCAGCTCGGCCGCTTCTCGACATGCACCGGTACCGGCAACAGCTCTGCCAGCCGCGTCATGCGATCGATAAGCAGGCCCCCCTCCGCCTCCAGATAGGGAGGACGTTGCAGGGCCGGGTAACAGAAGGTCAGTCCGGTGAGCGAATCGGCATAAGCCTGGGCATCCGGTGACAGCGGGAGTATGGCGGCACGCAGTGGCAAGGCCAGCAGCGCGCCGGACAACAGAAGGATTTTTATCATCGGAACGGAAAAGCCAGGCGATTGCCTGGCTTTTTGTCACTCGTTGGGTTCAACATTTTCTACCCTGGCCTTGAGCTTCTGGCCGGGCCGGAAGGTCACCACACGACGGGCGCTGATGGGAATATCCTCCCCCGTCTTGGGGTTGCGTCCGGGACGCTGGTTCTTCTCGCGAAGATCGAAGTTACCGAAGCCGGAAATCTTGACCTGTTCGCCACGCTCGAGCGCCTGTCTGATCTCCTCAAAGAAGGCTTCCACCATATCTTTGGCTTCACGCTTGCTCATCCCGAGCTGGGTGAACAGGTGCTCTGCAATGTCGGCTTTGGTAAGCGCCATAGATCAATCCCTCAAGGATGCATTCAACTCTTCACCGAGGGCCCGCACGACATTGTCCACGGTCTCGGCGATCTCTTTCTCCTCCAGGGTGCGCTGGGTGTCTTGCAACACCAGGCTGATGGCCAGGCTCTTCTTGTCCTCTGCCATACCAGCGCCCTGGTATACGTCGAACAAGTTTATTCCAACTAACTGATTTCCGCCAACTTTTTTAATTACTGCCAGAACGTCGCCTGCCAGGATCTGTCTGTCAACCACCACGGCGATGTCGCGACGGTTGGCCGGGAACTTGGATACTTCGGCAGCAACCGGCACCTTGGCCGGCGTCAGTTTGTCCAGCTCCAGCTCGAACATGACAGCGCGGCTCTTGAGCCCCAGCTTCTTCTCGAGGCTCGGATGGATCACGCCGATGTGGCCGATCACGACGCCATTGCGCAGAATGGCTGCGCTCTGGCCCGGATGCAGGGCACTGTGCTCGGTGCGCTCGAAGGTGAAGGTAGCCCCTTCTGCAGTCAGATCCAGCACCGCTTCCAGGTCACCCTTCAGATCGAAGAAGTCGACGGGACGGGCCTTGACATCCCAGTGCTCGTCCCCCTGGTTACCGGTGATGATGCCGGCCAGCATAGGCTCCTGACGGATGCCGTTCTCGGCATTCTCGTCCTTGATGAAACGCAGGCCCTGCTCGAACAGGCGCACGCGCGGCTGCTGACGGTTCTGGTTGTAGACCACCGCCTGCACCAGACCCGGGAACAGAGAGACGCGCATGGCGGACATCTCGACGGAGATCGGGTTCGGCAACACGATGGCATCGCTCTGCGGGAACAGGGTCTGCTGAGCCTTGGGATCGACAAAGCTGTAGGTGATCGCTTCCTGGAAACCGCGGTCAACCAGCAGGTCGCGCACCCGCTTCAGGGTCACCTGCCCTTCAGCCTGCTCCACCATCGCGAGGGAGGCGGCGGGTTTGAGGTTCGGGATGTTGTTGTAGCCGTAGATGCGGGCAACTTCCTCGATGAGGTCTTCCTCGATGGCAATGTCGAAACGCCAGGAGGGAGCCAGCGCGGTCCAGCCGTCAGTATCCACGGTTACCTGCATGCCCAGACGAGTCAGAATTTCGACCACCTGCGCATCCGCCACGCTGATGCCGATCACCTTGTCGAGCTTGGTGCGACGCAGCTTGATGGGGGCAGCCTTGGGCAGATGGGTATCGGATTTGACTTCGATGACCGGACCCGCTTCACCACCGCAGATGTCCAGCAGCAGACGGGTGGCACGATCCATCACCTTGGCCTGCAGCTCGGGATCCACCCCGCGCTCGAAGCGGTGGGAAGAATCGGTATGCAGACCGTAGGCACGGGCACGGCCGGTGATGGAGAGCGGCGCGAAGAAGGCGCACTCCAGCAGGATGTCGGTGGTGGTCTCGGAGACACCGGTGCGATCGCCGCCGAAGATGCCGGCCATGCAGGCAGGGCCTTTGGCGTCGGCAATCACGAGCGTGGTCTCTTTGAGCTTCACCTCGTTGCCATCGAGCAGAGTCATGGGCTCGTCGGCACGGGCGCGGCGCACCACCAGTTCCCCTTCAAGCGTCGCCAGGTCGAAGGCGTGCATCGGCTGGCCGTATTCCAGCAGCAGGTAGTTGGTGATGTCGACGATGGCGTCGATGGAGCGGATGCCGCCACGGCGCAGCTTCTCCTGCATCCAGAGCGGGCTCTGGGCGTGCAGGTTCAGCCCCTTGATGACACGACCGAGATAACGGGGGCAATCCGCCGGCGCTTCAACCCGGATCGGGAAGGTGGCATCACAGGTGGCAGCAGCCGGCGCCCAGGTCGGCTCGACCACGTCCACGCTGTTGAGCACGCCGATTTCACGGGCCAGACCCGCGATGCCGAGGCAATCGGCACGGTTCGGGGTCAGATCCACATCGATGCTGACGTCGTTGAGCGCGAGGTATTCACGGATATCGGTCCCGATGGGGGCATCCAGCGGCAGCTCGATGATGCCATCGGCTTCGACGTCGATGCCCAGCTCGCTGAAGGAGCAGAGCATGCCGTGGGACGGCTGGCCGCGCAGCTTGGCTTTCTTGATGGTGAAATCACCCGGCAGGGTCGCCCCGACCTTGGCCACGCACACTTTGAGGCCGGCGCGGCAGTTCGGCGCACCGCAGACGATGTCCAGCAGCTCAGCCTCGCCCACATTGACCTTGGTCACCCGCAGCTTGTCCGCGTCCGGGTGCTGGGCGCACTCGACCACTTCACCCACGACCACATTGTTGAACTGGCCGGCCACCGCTTCCACGGCGTCCACTTCCAGACCGGCCATGGTGATCTGCTCGGCCAGTGCATTGTCACTCAACTCGGTGCGGACCCACTCCATCACCCAGGATTTACTGAATTTCATGTTCTCTCGCCCTTACTTGAACTGCTTGAGGAAGCGCAGGTCGTTTTCGAAGAAGGCACGCAGGTCGTTGACCCCGTAACGCAGCATGGTCAGGCGCTCAACGCCCATGCCGAAGGCAAAGCCGGAGTATTTTTCCGGATCGATGCCGACCGAACGCAGCACGTTCGGGTGCACCATGCCGCAGCCCAGCACTTCCAGCCACTTGCCGTTCTTGCCCATCACGTCCACTTCGGCGCTCGGCTCGGTGAACGGGAAATAGGAAGGACGGAAGCGAATGGTCAAGTCTTCCTCGAAGTAGTTGCGCAGGAAGTCGTGCAGGATGCCTTTCAGCTCGGTGAAGCTGGCATGCTCGTCGACCAGCAGGCCTTCGACCTGGTGGAACATCGGGGTGTGGGTCATGTCGTAGTCGTTACGATAGACGCGGCCCGGCGCGATGATGCGGATCGGCGGCTGCTGATGTTCCATGGTGCGGATCTGCACACCGGAAGTGTGGGTACGCAGCATCAGATCAGGATTGAAGTAGAAGGTGTCGTGATCGGTACGCGCCGGGTGGTGAGCCGGGATATTCAGCGCATCGAAGTTGTGGAAGCCATCTTCAATCTCGGGACCACGGGCAACCTTGAAGCCCATATCGCCAAACAGGCGCTCGATGCGCTCGATGGTACGGGTCACCGGGTGCAGACCGCCATTCTCGATGCGGCGGCCCGGCAGGCTAACGTCGATGGTCTCGGCGGCCAGCTTCTGGTTCAGCACGGCGACTTCGAGGGCTTCACGACGCGCGTTCAGGGCATCCTGAACCTGCTGTTTGGCCTGGTTGATCACGGCGCCCGCGGCGGGACGCTCTTCAGCGGACAGGGCGCCCAGGCCCTTCATCTGCTCGGTAAAAAAGCCCTTTTTACCCAGATATTTGACCCGGATTTCGTCGAGGGCGGCGATGTCGCTTACGCCCTCAATTTCGGCCTTGGCCTGGCCTACTACTTCTTCAAGCTGTTGCATGTCTTCCTCGTCACCACTCCCGGAACAGGAGCCTTTAGGCTAAATAAGGTCAAGAGGGGAATAATACAAAAAAAGCCCCTTGGCTGACCATAGTTATGACGGGCTTTTCTCCCTGCAAATCATTTTGTTATATGGAGAAAGCCACAAGCCAGGTGCAACAGGATTGAAACAAGCATCGTTTGCTCTAGTTTGTTGGCATATGGAAGGATAAAGCATTCATGAACGTGGCATGCTACCTACCAACGCTCAAAAATGAGCAACAAAAAAGGAGGCCTAAGCCTCCTTTATTTTTATAACAGAGCTGGATTAGACCAGAGCTGCTTTAGCTTTTTCAACCAGGGCGGTGAAAGCCAGCTTGTCGTGAACGGCGATATCGGACAGGATCTTGCGATCGATCTCGATGGAAGCCTTCTTCAGACCGTCGATCAGACGGCTGTAGGACAGGCCGTTCTGACGGGCTGCAGCGTTGATACGCGCAATCCACAGTTGACGGAACTGACGCTTCTTCTGGCGACGGTCACGGTAGGCATACTGACCAGCTTTGGTTACCGCCTGTACCGCTACGCGGTAGACACGGGAACGGGCGCCGTAGTAACCCTTGGCGGCTTTCATTACTTTCTTGTGACGAGCGCGAGCGGTCACACCACGTTTAACTCTTGGCATTTTTCACATCCCCCCTTATGCGTACGGCAGACAAGCGACAACACGTTTGTGGTCGGCAGCGGAAACAAAGAACTTCGGTCCCAGCTGACGCTTACGCTTGCTGCTCTTCTTGGTCAGGATGTGACGCAGGTGGTTGTGCTTGCACTTGAAGCGACCTGAGCCAGTCTTCTTGAAGCGCTTTGCCGCGCCCCGGTTGGTTTTCATCTTCGGCATTTCATACTCCGCATTGTGAGTGACAACAAAATCGCAAGGCGAACCGACTCATGGGGCCAGCCTCATGAGTCAATTTCTTGTGGGCCTTAAGATTTCTTCTTGGGTGCGAGGACCATCACAGCTTGACGGCCTTCGACTTTCGGGAACGATTCGACTACGGCCAGCTCTTCCAGATCGTTCTTGACGCGCTCGAGAACCTTGATACCAAGATCCTGGTGGGCCATTTCACGACCACGGAAGCGCAGGGTGACCTTTGCCTTGTCCCCGTCTTCCAGAAAGCGAACCAGGTTGCGTAGTTTTACCTGATAGTCGCCTTCGTCGGTGCCAGGACGGAATTTGATTTCCTTAACCTGGACGACTTTCTGCTTTTTCTTCTGTTCTTTGGTGGTCTTGCTCTTTTCGTAGAGGAATTTGCCGTAATCCATGATCCGGCAAACGGGCGGCTCAGCGTTCGGACTGATCTCGACCAGATCCACTCCTGCCTCAAGGGCCAAGTTCAGCGCATCCTGAATGGAGGTGATGCCAATGGCTTCACCATCCAGACCAGTCAGACGAACTTCTTTCAGACGGATCTCTTCATTGATCCGGTGAGCGCGGGCTTGCGGTTGCTTGCCCAGTTTTTTTCCGCCTTTTATAGCTTATTCCTCCACTTTCTTTTGTCCGCGGGTCTGAACTTCCTGGGTCAACAGAGCAATCAGCTCTTCAACAGGATAAGAGCCCAGGTCAGCCCCTTTACGAGTACGCACTGCAATCTTGCCGGCTTCTACTTCTTTGTCGCCGCAGACCAGCATGAAAGGTACCCGTTTCAAAGTATGCTCGCGGATTTTAAAGCCAATTTTCTCATTTCTCAAGTCCGCTTTTGCGCGAAGGCCCGCATCATTCAATGCCTTGGCAACTTTCACCGCATAATCGGCCTGGTTATCCGTGATATTCATGACCACGGCCTGGGTCGGAGCCAGCCAGGTCGGGAACAGACCGGCGTACTCTTCCGTCAGGATCCCGATGAAGCGCTCCAGCGAGCCCAGAATGGCGCGGTGGATCATCACGGGGATGTGACGCTCGTTGTCTTCGCCCACATAGGTGGCGCCAAGACGGCCCGGCAGGGCAAAGTCGAGCTGCACGGTACCACACTGCCAGGCACGATCAAGGCAATCGTGCAGGGTAAACTCGATCTTGGGACCGTAGAAAGCCCCCTCGCCCGGTTGCAGGTCGTACTTCAGGCCGTTGAGTTCCAGCGCCTCGGCCAGCGCAGCCTCGGCACGATCCCAGGCTTCATCAGAGCCGATACGCTGCTCCGGACGGGTCGAGAGCTTCACCACGATGTTTTCGAAACCGAAGGTGCCGTAGACGTCATAGACCATGCGGATGCACGCAGACACCTCTTCCATGATCTGCTCTTCGGTACAGAAGATGTGGGCGTCATCCTGGGTGAAACCCCGTACCCGCATCAGGCCGTGCAGGGAGCCTGACGGCTCGTTGCGGTGGCAGGAGCCGAACTCGGCCATGCGCAGCGGCAGATCGCGGTAGGATTTCAGACCCTGGTTGAAAATCTGCACGTGACCCGGGCAGTTCATCGGCTTGATGGCGTACTCGCGGTTTTCGGACTGGGTGGTGAACATGGCCTGGGCGTATTTTTCCCAGTGACCTGAACGCTCCCACAGCACGCGATCCATCATGAAGGGGCCTTTCACTTCCTGATAGTCGTACTCTTTGAGCTTGCCACGGATGAAGGTTTCCAGCTCGCGGAAAATGGTCCAGCCATCGTTGTGCCAGAACACCATGCCCGGCGCTTCTTCCTGCATGTGGTACAGGTCGAGCTGCTTGCCGATCTTGCGGTGGTCGCGCTTGGCGGCCTCTTCCAGACGCTGCAAATAGGCCTTGAGCTGCTTCTTGTCGGCCCAGGCGGTGCCGTAGATGCGCTGCAGCATCTTGTTGTTGGAGTCGCCGCGCCAGTATGCGCCGGACATCTTCTGCAACTTGAAGTGGTGGCAATGACGCATGTTGGGCACGTGCGGGCCGCGACACATGTCGATGTACTCTTCGTGATGATACAGACCGGGCTGGTCATCACGGGCAATGTTCTGATCCAGGATCTCGACCTTGTAGGTCTCGCCACGGGCTTCGAACACGTCGCGCGCTTCCTGCCAGGAGACCTTCTTCTTGATGACGTCGTAATCCTTGGCGGCCAGCGCCAGCATGCGCTCTTCCAGGGCAGCCAGATCTTCGTCGGTCAGGGTGCGGTCGAGATCGATGTCGTAGTAGAAACCGTTGTCGATGACGGGACCGATGGCCATCTTGGTCTGGGGCCAGAGTTGCTTGATGGCATGACCCAGCAGGTGAGCACAGGAGTGGCGCAGAATGTCCAGACCTTCTTCGTCTTTGGCGGTGATGATGGCCAGGGAGGCATCGGCTTCGATCAGCTCGCAGGCATCCACCAGTTCACCGTTTACCCGACCGGCAATGCACGCCTTGGCGAGACCGGGACCGATGTCCGCGGCCACATCCATGACGGAAACGGCGTGGGCAAATTGACGTTGGCTGCCGTCAGGCAGAGTAATGATTGGCATTAGGTGTTTCCTTATACAGTGGTGACCCCTACCAAAGGCCACATGCAGGTTGGAGAAACCCTTTCATGTCCAGCTGTTCACTCCCGAGTTTCACCGTTCACAATACGGTTGGTACACGGCAGTGGCACACCATATGGCGTGTGCAAGGCCATCCATTGAGAGGTACAGCGGGGGATTGTATCAGACGCGACAACCCAGACAAGCTGTCTTGGGCGTTGTTGCCCAAATCGATGCAGCTTGAATGGAACTAACTGAGGACTTGGTGATCTGATCACCACCATCTCCTTCAAGTCTGCATCATGAGCACGTCGCTTCACCCCATCACCAACTGGCCTACATACAACAAATCTTTGATTAACCGTGGTTCACTCACCTTCTGGGTTGATGCCGAGGCCATGAACAACTGCTTTCACCACGGCCATCATGGGCGGCGGGGCCGCAGCCAACTATACACTGACCAGACCATCTGCACCTTCCTGATGCTCAAGGGGATTTTCAACCTCACTCTGCGGGCACCCAGGGACTACTCGACTCCCTGTTCGAGTTGATGAACGTACCGCTTTGTGCCCCCGATTACAGCTGTGTCAGCAAGCGAGCACGCACGGTGGCGGTGGCTTATCGACAGCCCTCTAAGGGGCGCATCACTGACTTGGTTATCGATTCGACGGGCCTGAAGGTATTTGGTGAAGGCGAGTGGAAGGTCAGAAAACACGGCGCCGAGAAGCGGCGAGTGTGGCGCAAGTTGCATCTGGCGGTAGACCCGGTGACCCACGATATCGTGGCGGCGGAAGTCTCGCTGGAAAATGTCCATGATGCCGAGGTGTTGCCGACCTTGCTCAACCCACTGCGGCGCAAGCTGGGACGTGTTTATGCGGATGGCGCCTATGACAGCAAAGCCAGCCATCAGCTAATCTCGCGCAAAGGGGCGACAGCCTGTATCCCGCCTCGCAAGAACGCTGGGCTATGGGAAAAAGGACATCCAAGAAATGAGGCTGTGCTGGTGATGCGCAAGGAAGGGCTGGCGCACTGGAAGAAGATATCGGGGTATCACCGTCGCTCGCTGGCGGAAACGGCGATGTATCGGTTCAAGCAGTTGCTGGCGGGGAGAATCAGTCTGCGTAACTACAATGGCCAAGTGGGAGAAGTCATGGCGTATGTCAGTGCCATAAACAAACTGAATACCCTTGGTCTGCCTGTCAGAAAGCCCCGAGTGTAACGGTCACTTGGGGCTGGGGCAGTTGTGGCTTGATGGTTGATTTGGGAAACAGCGCCGCTGTCTTGGCGATTTTGCATACCGTCTAAGCGCGGGTGTTAACCTGTCCTACTTGCGAGGGCGCCCTTCTGCTGCCATACCCTGTACCAGATTGAGGCGTCAGCCAAAGCAAGGAGAGCATGATGTACACCTACGACATTTCATTTCCGGAGCATGCAGAAAAGCTGGTTCATCCGGATCACCTTCTCACGACTCACTGTCCCGTCCATATCGGTGAGCTGGTGATCCTGGGCGATGGCAGCAAGCGGGAGGTATGCAGCATCGTCCACAGTGCCGAGCGCAGTACCCTCTATGTCACGGACGTGACGCCCGGCAAAGTCACCGCCAGCCGTTGATCCCTAGCCGGCGTTCAGAAAAGAGTGGCCATTGAAATCGAAGGCGCTGCGCCCCTCCTCGGCCAGCGCCATCTCCTGCAACACCTGGAGTGCCATCTTGTTGCCCTTTTGCGAGGCCTGATAGAGCCACTGCTTCGCCTCGGCCAGTTCAACCCGCCCGTTGACCCCCATCAGTTGCAGGATGCCCACCTTCAGCATGGCGGGCACATCACCGTTCCTGGCTGCCAGCTCCATCCAGCGAAACGCCTCGTGCAGATCCCGCTTCACCCCGGCCCCGCGCAGATAGACCTCTCCCAGCCGATACTGGCCGAGAGCGTCCCCCGCCTGCGCAGCCTGACGATAGAGTCGGATGGCGCGATCCATATCCTGCTCGCTCCCCTGCCCCACTTCATGGCTCCAACCCATCAGCGCCTGTGCCCGTGGCTGGCCCTGCTCCGCCAGCGGCGTCCAGATCCGGGTCGCCTCATCAAAGTGCCCTGTCCGCCAGGCGCGGTTGGCCGCCGCCAGCTCCTGCTCAGTGGAGAGCGGGATCAGACGCCAGATGACCAGCGCAATGAGGGCGATGAAGAGCCAGCGGGCGATAGTAGGTTGCATGACATTTTCCGTGATCTGGTTCGCATTTCGTCTATGTAAACGAAATGTAGCAACAGATCAAGCAGGAGATCACCTGGGTTCACCCTCTTTCATGGGGTCGCTCTTTGCGAACTTGCAGTTTGAGGGGCTACACAACAAAATAACTGTATATATAAACAGTGCATTGGTGATGTGATGGCAGGACGAGGCGCGAACCACAATGTCGAGCACCGCTTCAGCGGCCCGCAAATCGAACCAGTTGACGACGGCTGGAGTCAGAGCGACTGGGACGCGGCATTTGCCGCCAGCGCTCCCCGCACCGAGGTGACGGAGATCAGCGCCCGCAGCATCATCAGCTACAACGATTCGCCGGATCTTCCCTTCGGTCGCTCCATCAATCCCTATCAGGGGTGCGAGCATGGCTGCCTGTGTCATGCTATAAGACACTAAGACATTAGGGAAAGTGCGAACAAGTATCCCACGAACAAAAAATGAAAATTTTAGTCATTTAATATCAATGGGTTACCAGTAAATGCTCTCGTGCCATATGACTTATTCGCACCTTCCATTAGTGAGCATCAGCCCGTAAGGAGTGAAAAATTGTGGCCGAAATGATATCGTTTTGGCATGTAATTAAGGAGTTGGGGCTAATGAAAAAATGGATATATGAAAAATCTCTGGCGATATGCTTAGGAGCATTAGCACTATACATATTAATCTGGTGCACCGTTTCATATATAGGCGTTCAGGTGACATACGTTCTTGGGCCTATAATTTTAATGTTCGGGCTGATAGCTTACTTTACCGCTCCATCTGAAAAATTAATTGATAAGGAATAGTCGATGAAAATTTTGAAGTTTTTTTCACTCGGTTCGCTTTTGATAATCGCTATAAATTTTGGCCTTGCACTATATTCATCAATGAATGGAAATTATAATGTTGGTTATGTGCATCGTATGGTATCCTTCATTTTTATATTCGTCATATCCACAACCTTGTGGCTGATTGTTTTTGCGTTTAAAAAATACACAGCAAAAGAAAAGGAAAGTGCGAACAAGTATCCCAAGAACAAAAAATGAAAATTTTAGTCATTTAATATCAATGGGTTACCAGTAAATGCTCTCGTGCCATATGACTTATTCGCACCTTCCCTGGGTCTTTGTTTCTGATAGAATCTTCAACAGCAATCCAGCTTGGGGTTTTTCGAGTTTTGGGAATTTTTAACGAACGCATTTCTTTTCGATAAATGTTCCAAGCAGCACTTGTGAAATCTGATTTTCGTTCAGACTCTTTGTTGGCCCTGTCAAATTCGATAATGACATTGAAAAAATCGGAGCTTATAAGGTTCTCACGAGTGTAGATTTTGCCAGTGTCGAGAATTGCAATATCAATTCCTTGACTCAATAGGTCACTGAAAATGCGTGTTGATTTGATGATTTTCTGTCTTGAAAGCCTGTCAAAGTTTTCAATCAGCAAAATGCTGTTCGGCTCGACAAGCCCGCTTTGGACGAGATCAATGAAACAGCCAAGCTGACCTTGGGTAGCGTTTTTGCCACGGAATGCCGACACACCAAGGTCTTCCAGCGTGGTGTCTACAACGAGACTATGGCGTTCAAGGAAGCTCTCAATGTCGCTCTGACGAGCGTAGGACGTGCCAAATTCTTGCTTCTTGGTCGAGAAACGGATGTATGGATAGCATTTGCGCTGCATGGTCAGCCCCGGAATCGGTGTAGTGTCTTTTAGAGTAACACGGCTGCATCTACTGCTATGCCAGACCCAGCCACGCCTACCTTGAGCTCTCACCCGGGCTGGATTTCGAGAGCAAGCTGTTTGCCAAAATCAATGCTGCCGAGCTGCTGCGACGGGAGTTTGCCAAACCAGCCTATCAGCCACAAACCATCGTGCTGGGGGCCAATACCGATCCCTATCAACCCATCGAGCACCACTATCGCCTGACTCGTGAACTCCTGACGGTGATGCTGGCTCATCGCCATCCGGTAGGGCTCATCACCAAGAGCGCCATGATCCTGCGCGACCTCGATCTGCTGACCGAGCTGGCCCGAGAAGGGTTATGCCAGGTGTTGACATCCTCCCCACCTTAGCGCTTCGCGTCACAGGAGGGGGATTCCCATTACTGGGTGATAGCTGCTCGCGCAGTACCGGGTTCCTGCTTCAT